>DPWD01000034.1:7659-17185 GCA_003526465.1 Hyphomonadaceae bacterium | reverse complement strand
TAGCCGACGAACACGAGCGGCGCGTTGCGCACCTCCACATGCGGCTCTAGCCGTTTGGTCCAAGCGGAGAATTGCGTGGCGTAAACATAAGGGCGGGCGCCGTCGCGCCCGTTGATCGTTAATGTCGGCGCGCTTTCCAGGGTCGCCGCCACCAGCGGCGCCTCCTGGAACCAGCTCCGCTCGCCAGCGGAATTGCGCGCACCTGGGGAAAGCCCCGCCGCAGCAAACGCACGCGAGATGTAGTCGAGCGTCAATCTTTCGCCGTTGGTGCCCGGCGCGCGGCCCTCGAACTCATCGGAGGCCAGAACGGTGACGTGCGCCATCAATGCCTCGGGCGATAGTGGCGGATGCGCGAACGCCGGGACCGCCGGCGCTGACGCAGTCTGCGCCGGCCCCACCGCAGCCGGCCGGTCCGATGAAGCGCAGGCGCACACCAACAGTGCTGTCGACGCTGCAAGCAAGTGTCGAATGATCATGGGCAACCCTCGTCGCCAGACCCCTAATACAACTTGGCCGGCGAGGAAAGCACGCCTTGTCGCAAGGAAGCGAGCGAGGAGGAGGCCTCAGCCCAGCCAGGGAGGCGTCGGCAGCTCTTTAGAACGCAGGAATTCGGGGTTGAACAATTTCGACATGTAACGATTGCCATAATCGCAGAGGATGGTGACGATGGTCTTGCCGGGGCCAAGCGTGCGCGCGAGTTGCATCGCGCCGAGCACATTCAGAGCCGAGGAGCCGCCAAGGCACAGGCCCTCCTCCTGGATTAAACCGAAGAGCACAGGCAGCCAATCCTTGTCGTCGACGCGGTAGGCTTCATCGACGGCGACGCCCTCCAGATTGGCGGTGACGCGCCCTTGGCCTATGCCCTCGGTAATGGATGTTCCCTCGGCTTTGAGTTCGCCGNNCAATTGTAGAGCGCCGCGCCGCCCGGGTCGGCGAGGCCGATGACGATACTCTTGTTGCGCGCCTTCAGCGCCATGGACACGCCGCCGAGCGTACCGCCTGATCCCACGGCGCAAATGAAGCCATCGACGCGGCCATCGGTGTCACGCCATATTTCAGGACCGGTGGTGTCGATGTGACCTTGGCGATTGGCGATGTTGTCNNGTTGTCGAACTGGTTGGCCCATATGGCGCCGTTCGGTTCGCTCCTGTTGCGCGCCTCGGCGATGCGCTTGGCGACCTGCGTGTAATGCTTCTCGCTTGACGCCGGCGCCGCATCGACCTGCACCAGTTCCGCGCCCAGCGCGATCACCGCGTCCTTCTTCTCCTGGCTCTGCGTGTTGGGCATCACCACCACCGTGCGATAGCCCGTGGCCGCGCCGATCAGCGCAAGCCCGATGCCGGTGTTTCCCGCCGTGCCCTCAACGATGACCCCGCCGGGCCGCAATTGCCCTCTCGCTTCAGCGTCCTGCACGATCGCCAGCGCGGCGCGGTCCTTCACCGATTGCCCCGGATTGAGAAATTCGGCCTTGCCCAGAATGGTGCAGCCGGTTTCCTCGGACGCACGCTTAAGCTTGATCAGCGGGGTGTTGCCGATGGCGTTGAGGACGGTGTTATGGATCATTCGGCGTCCCCTTGTAGCGCCGGCGCCCTCGCCGGCATACCGACGCGCAACTACACAGGTCTATGGGTGCTGTAGCATCGCTTGCCGGCGAGGGCGCCGGCGCTACAAGAACCGGTCACGCCACGCCCAACTTCTTCTGCAGATCCGTCGACGATGTTGTGTACAAGAACACCAAGCGCTCGCCCGGGCGCGCGATCTTGAACGCTGCTTGGCTCATCAGCGCGCCTTCGTGGAAGCCGCACAAAATAAGCTTCAGCTTGCCGGGGTAGGTGTTGATGTCGCCGATGGCGAAAATGCCCGCCTCGCTGGTTTCGAATTTTTCGGTGTCCACCGGAATCAGGTTTTCCGTGAGGTTAAGACCAAATTCGGCTATCGGCCCGAGCTTCATGGTGAGGCCGTAAAACGCCAGGAGATCCGTGCAGGCGATTTCGTAGGCGCCCTTTTCCTTGGACTGGCACTGCACAGCGCTCAGCTGGCCGTCAGCGCCCGCGAGGCCTTTGACATCGGCGATTTCGAGGCGAACTTTGCCTTCGGCCACCAGCGCGCGCATTTGCGCCACTGAGTGCGGGGCGGCGCGAAAGTCGTCGCGGCGGTGGATCAACGTGGTCGAGCGCGCGATCGGCGCAAGATTGAGCGTCCAGTCGAGCGCACTGTCGCCGCCCCCGGCGATGACGATGTCGCGGCCGCGAAACTGCTCCATTTTGCGCACCGCATAGTGCACCGACTTGCCCTCGTAAGCCTCCAGCCCGTCAATTTTTGGCTTGCGCGGCACGAACGAGCCGCCGCCTGCGGCGATCACCAATACTGGCGCAGTTATCGCCGTACCGAGCTCTGTAGTGAGGCGGAAGCGCTTGTCGGGCAGACGCTCCAGTTTCTCCGCCATCTGCGCCAGGTGGAAAACCGGTTTGAACGGCGCAATCTGCGCCACCAAAGCATCGGTGAGCCCGTGCCCGGTCACGACCGGCAACGCGGGGATGTCGTAGATCGGTTTCTCGGGGTAGAGTTCCGCGCACTGCCCGCCTGGTCGGTCGAGCACATCGACGAGATGCGTGTTTAGGCCCAGCAAACCCAACTCAAACACTGCAAACAGACCGACTGGTCCGGCGCCAACGATGATGACGTCGGTCTCGTGCGACTGGCCTGGCTCGGCGGTCGCGGCCTTAGGGGGCGCGCCGGCGGGTTCGTTCATCTTTGTCGTCTCCACGGATCAGGGACCTGATATAGCTAGGCAGAAAAGCCGCGTCTGCGGGATTTCAGCATCCGCACGCAGCCCGCGCGGCTTTATCGTCGCTTCACAAGCGCCGAAATTCACCCGCCTATGGGATCTTCGCGGCGCAGCCGCAAGAGCGTCTCGCTGCCCTGCGCGGTGGGCAGCAATTCCAGCGAGCGCCCTCTGAGGATGCGCCGCTGCACAAGCGGGAGAACGCCAACAAAGCGCGCTTCGTCGGTAGCCGCGGCGGCGCTGGCGCATTCGCCGCCCTCTTCCTCCAATTGGCTCACGCTCAAACCTTGTCCGTACGCATCAATCCGGGCGGTGAAATTGTTGCAGCCAGTGAAACCGCTGATGGCGCCGGCTGCAGGGTCGATTTCGATCCAGATATCGACGCCCTCGCCCAGCGAAGCGCCCGCGATCTGTTGCACCCGCCAGCGGCCGCTCAATTCTTCCGTTGCTGATGGGCGTTGGCCGCAGGCGGCGAGCAGCGCCGCCAGGCAAAACATCACCTTCTTCATGGCGCCTCTCCTGACCCCTCCTTCGCCCGCCGGGCGCGAAGCAGCGGCATGATCGCGAACAATGCCAGGCAGCCTGCGTAGATGTAGCCTGGCGGCGTTGCAAAATAGCGCAATTGCTCCGCCAGCGTCATGCCGCGAAGCCCAAAGCCCACTGAAAGATCGGCCATTTGCTGAAACACAAGCGCGAGTGCGCCCACCGCCAACAACGAGCCCGCACCGGCGCGGACGCCCGCCCAGGACGGAGCGGCGTGCGCGCCCCACCACATCGCGAAAATCAGCGCCGGCGCTTCGAGCGCCACCGCCAAGGTCTTGCCAAGCCACGGCTCCAGCCAAAGCACGCGCGGGGGCCCGAGCAGCAGCCCCGCGCCGAAGACCAAAGCAAAGTAGTAAAGCGCCGCGGTCACAATGCGTTTGCGCGGCTGAGCTGAAGCGGGCGCCAGGGCGTCGGTGGTCATCGCTAATGACATAGGAATACTGGCAATGGCGCCGCCGCCAACAGAGCGCGCGTCACGCCCCCGAACAACATCTCCTGCGTGCGCGAATGTCCGTAGGCGCCCAGGACGAGGGCGTCGGCGTCCGCCGTCACTGCCTCCTGGATCAATACCTGCTGCACGTCTCGACCCAGCCCGTCGAGGTTGCGCAACTCGACCTTAACATCGTGGCGCGCCAGATGCGCCGCCAGATCGCGCCCGGGCGCCTCGCCGTGCGCGCTGGGCTGGGCGTCGATGGTGGCGATGATGGTCTCATCGGCCTGCTTGAGTAGCGGCAGCGCCGCGCTGACCGCGCGCATGGCTTCGGCCTTGCCGTTCCATCCGATAACGAACCGCTTCCAGCGCCGCTGACGCACGGGCGCGGCAGGAACCAGAAGGAGCGGACGGCCAGCGTTGAACAGGGTCCGTTCGACAAGCATGCGTCGTGCGCGCTTGTGCGCATCGGCGCGCGCGATGACTACCAAGTCAGCCACACGCGCATGCGCCTCTGCTTCGCCCTGTTCGACCGCTCCCTCGACGCGCACGTCGCGAACCTCGAAATCGTGGGGCGCGCCTTCAAGCCAAGCCACGACCTTCTCGCGTTCGCGCGCCGCCTCGGAGCGCGAACCAGCGGCGATATCGGCCAACACGTCCGAGAGCGTATGCGGCGTGTCGGCGAAATCCGACGAGAGATGCACCGCCACAATTAGCGCAACCGCGCGCGCGCCAAACAACGCGGCGATCTCGCCTGCGGCAACAAGTGCGGCCTCGTCTTCACCTAAGGTTAGCACCGGGGCGAGGATATCTTTGTAGGCCATGGGCGTTCCTTAGGCTGCTGCGTGTACGCCGCCTTGAGTTCGCTCAACCCCCTTGTTCTCGCGCGCCCGTTTCAAGGCGCCTCGGCAAAAGCGGTCAGCGCCCGCCGCCAGCCTTCGCCCGCCGTCGCTTCGATAGCCTCGGCTTCGGCGATGGGACCTGAAACGATCTGCTGAAGAAACCACCCACGCGCTTCGGCCATGGCGACACGCAGATAGGCGGGCTCGCCGTTCACGGTCGCCGAGAACCGCGCGATACGGAAATGCGGCAGCCCTTCGGGAGATACCTTATCGGCAGCGCTCGGTTCGCCTGACCAAACCTGTGGCGACGCTTGGCCGGCGCTAGCGGCGAGCGCTTGCGAGAACGCGGTATCGATGTCCACCGCCGGGCCGTAAAGAACGGCGACGTAGCTGGTCGCCACATCTGCCGCCGCGCTTGCGCAGTACACGCCAGGATTAGCGGCGCTTGGGGGGAAAACTTCGACGCTAAAATCGCCGCTACGCGGGATTTCGCATAGCAGACCGCTGGGCGCGTGCCGCACCGCCGCGAACTCGGCGGTGCTCGCATCTGTGAATAACTCGCCACCGCCGCCGCGCTCGATAACAGCGCGCGCCATGCCGCGATGTGTGCGCAGGGATTGTTCGCCGCACGCGCACAGCGCCAAAGCCGCAACAAGAAAATATTCCCCGCGAATCCCAAGAAAATTCATCCGAAACCCAGCCCCCGCCGAACATGCCACGAACAGTCGTCCCGGTGCTTTGTCATGGAATATTAGTTCAGCCAATCGGTATTCATGGGTAATCGAGCCGAACGCCAACTATCCTCCCCCGACTCGGCTGAACGGAGAATCCGCTGTGAAAATTGACAAGAACTCTGTCCTGGCCGTGGTTGCTTCAATCCTGGCGCTCGGCGCGGCTACGGCGACCGCGGGATATTCTACCCCCGCCCTGGCCCACGATGACGAGCAATGTTCCGCCGACAGCGCGGAGGACTGCGACGACGACAATTCCGGCCCCAGCGGCAATTCTGGTCCCGGCGAGAATTCCGGGCACGGCGACGATGGCGACGACAATTCCGGCCACGGCAACGACGACGATGATGATGATGATGACCAGGACGAAGGCGAAACTGACGATTCCGGTCAGGACGGCCCCGGAGACGACGACGGCGACAGTTCCGGCAGCGGCGGCGGGTTGGACGATGGACCCGACCATGACGCAGGCGAAACCGACGATTCCGGTCAGGACGGCCCAGGTGACGACGATGGCGACAGCTCCGGCAGCGGCGGCGGGTTAGACGACGGACCCGACCATGACGCCGATGACGATCATGGCGGCGACAATCCCGACCACGACGACGATGGCCCCGACGATGACGACGATCACGGCGGGAATAGCGGGCCAGGCTGATCGCTCGGCCAGCGAAAGAAGGTGTAAGGCGGACCCGGGACCTCCATCCTGGGTCCGCTTGCGACTGGGGAGAACACGAGATGAAGCGTCGTACAATGGCTTCCGTAGCCGGGATTCTAAGCGCCCTGGGCGCGTTCGGCGGCGCCATGGCGAGTGCGGACACCCGCGTCAGCTTCGCCAGCGGCGTCGATTACTCGTCCGGGGATTATGGCCAGGCGATCGACACCGAGGTCCTTTCTGTTCCCCTGGCAGCGCGGGTCATTACCGATCACTGGTCCTTCCGCGCCTCCATCCCCTACCTTTCGATCAAGGGTCCCGCCGACGTTGCCGACACTACTGAGGGTGGCGGGGGCGGCGATGGCGGCGGCGACCCGGGCGGGGCCGGTTCTCTGGCGCGCACCGGTACGGAAGTCGGTTTTGGCGATTTGACATTGCAGGCCACGCGAAGTTTCCGCCGCCTTGGCGGGGAAGATTCCGGGGTCTATTTCGACGTCACAGGGCGCGTCCGCCTGCCCACGGGCGACGAGGATCGCGGCTTGGGCGTCGGCGCCACGGACTACACTGTGCTCGGCGAGTTCGGAAACTCCGGTGAAACCGGGGGCGTCTATGCCAACGCTGGGTGGCGGTTCCTGGGCGATCGCACCGGGACCGAGCGGGAGGATGGCGCGCAGGCCGGCGTTGGCGCCTGGCTAAGAGTGAATGAGGGCGCGCGCATCGGCGCTTCTGCTTCCTGGCGCGAGGCCTCCTCCCAGGGCAACGATGACCCCGCGTCGGCCTCTGTGTTCTGGTCGCAACGCCTCAGCGACAATCTGCGTCTGTCGATCAACGCCGGCGCGGGCCTCTCCGAGGCGAGCGCCGACTACACGGGCGGGGTAAGGCTCACCTGGCGCTCCGACCGCTTCTAGTTCCGCACGGCGCCCCAGCCGAAGATCGGATCGCGCCCGGGGGCGCCAAGATCGACCGCGCGCTGGCGCAATTCCGAGAGAATCTCGGTGGCGCGTGTTGGCGATGGCGTCCCCATTTGCTCGGCGATGCGGGCCGCGACCAGAGGCGCCGCAAACGACGTTCCGGAAACCAAGAGTTCGTGGCCTCCCGATTGCACGCGCACATTTACGCCATTTGCCGCGAAGTCGATATAGCCGCCGCGATTGGCGCGGACGTAGGGGCGATCGTTTCCATCGATCGCGGTGACGGCGATTGAGCGCTCGAAAGCAGCAGGAAACGCAGGCGTCGCCAAGGGCCCGCCATTTCCCGCCGCCGCGACGATGACGTGCCCCCGTTCGCTGGCGCGCCCGACCAAGGCCTGCAGCAATGCGTTGTTGGGGCCTTCGATGCTTATATTGATGACCGGCACACGCGTCTCGACCATCCAGTCCAGAGCCGCAGCGATACTCTCCGCCGATGCGACCTCGCCGCCCGCGGCTGTGCCGCTAAACACGTCGGCTACCTGCACCCGTATGCCCTGCTCGATCGCCAAGGCCGCAACAGCCTCGCCATGCTCGCGCGATACCGGCGCGCCGCCAGCGAACGCACGTTGGCTTACCACGCCGTTCGCCGCCAACGCAGCCGCGCTGACGCCGGTGTCGATCACACCCATGACCCCACGATACGCGGGCGTCCGCGCGCTGCGCGACGATGGGGTGGCCGAGATCGAGGCTTGGGCGTGCTGATAGACGGTGTTGGCCGTGACCAACGCGTTCGGAGCAAGCTGCTTGAGCGTTGCGACTGCCTGCTCGACGCTCATTCCAGCAGGCAGCGCCAAGCGCACCATGGCGCAATCAATCGACGGCAGCGAAGTCTGGGAAATGGCGGTGAAGCCCGCCCCGAGCGCCGCCTCCACATCGGCCTGCGTCCCCGCCAGCAGCGCTTCGCCCGCGACGCGCTCCTCGCCGTTTTCGTCCGTCTCGACCGCTAAGGTGCGCTGTTCGCCCTCGTTGCTCGCGAAACCATGCTCACCCGAGGAGCCAGAGGAACCGCCAGAAGAACCCTCGCCGCTTCCGGACGAGCCACTGCCGGAATTCCCGCTTCCATCGTCGTCATCGCCGCCGCCGTGGCCGCTCCCCGAGCCGCCGCTATCGCCGTCGCCGCCGCCGCTTCCGGAATTGTCGCCATCGCCGGACCCAGAATTGTCGTCGCCGTCGCTGTCTCCGCCATCGCCAGAATCTGCACCGCCGCCTTCGTCATCGCCGCCGCCGGACTCGGAATTATCAGCTACTTCCACCTCGTCAGCGGGGTCCCCCACGTCGTCATCGCCGCCGCCGCCTCCGGAATTATCGGCAACCTCCGCCTCGTCGGCGACATCGCTCAAATCGTCATCGCCGCCGCCGGGACCAGAATTATCGATGGCGTCCGCAACGTCATCGAGGGCGTCGCTCGCGCTGCTGGAATCGTCGATGTCGAGCGCTTCGAGGATGTCGTCGTCGCCGTCGCTGCCGGGCCCGCTCGCCGCGGCAATGCCGGCGCCGAAACCCGCGACCAGCAGCGCACCCATGAGCGCTCCCAATCTTGTTCCCCTATGAGGGGAACCCGTCCGCTTTGGCTTCTTCCACATGCGGTTAACACTATCATGCGGATGGGATTTGTGGAAATGTTTAATCCGCGTTAGGGTTAGCGACGATGAAGCCGCAAGCTGTGGAGTTTCGCAGGGATTTGGTGGCGCTGCTGCCGCGCCTGCGCCGCTTTGCCCGCGCGCTGGCGGGTGGCAGCGACGCTGCCGAGGATCTGCTTCAGTCGGCTGTGGAACGCGCGCTCACGCGGAGCCATTCCTACGACACGCGCCGCCGGCTCGATTCTTGGATGTTCAAGCTCATGCAGAACCTATGGTTCGACATGAAACGGGGCGCCGGAATTGGTCCGCTGCACGCAGAGGATGCGGATACGCCCGGCGAGGACGGACGCCGCACTGTCGAATCGCGCGATGACCTTCGTCGCGCCCGCGAGGCCTTCGATGCGCTCCCTGAAGAACAACGCGCGGTGATGGCGCTTGTGGTGTTGGACGGAATCTCTTATGCGGAAGCCGCAGGGGTGCTGGAGGTGCCGATTGGGACCATCATGAGCCGCCTGGCGCGAGCGCGCGCCAACGTCGCCGCTTATGTCAGAGGTCCGCTCGCGGTGGCGCCGGTTCGGGGCAAGAAATGACCTTTAACGACGAACTTATTGGCGCCTATCTCGATGGCGAGTTGCCCGAAGCGGAGCGCGCGGAAGTGGAGCGCGCATTAACTAGCAATAACGGCGCCGCGGCGCGGTTGGAGCGGTTGCGGGGCACGGATGCGTTGCTGCGCACTGCATTGCGTGATCATTCCGTGCAGAATTCCACGGATGCGCTGTTGCGCAAGGCCGTGCTTGGAGAGCAGGGCGATCCAATTGCTCGGCAATTGCTCGGTGAGACCGCGCCGGCGCCGCGCGCAGAGCTCTGGGTGCGGCGTGCGGCGGCCATCGCCGCGGCGTGTGTATTGGGCGTGCTGGTTGGGCGCGTAGGCGCGCCACAGGGGTATGTGACAGCAGACATGCGGCTGAGCCCCGAAGTGAGCCGCATTT
>DPWD01000034.1:0-7576 GCA_003526465.1 Hyphomonadaceae bacterium | reverse complement strand
ACGCGCCGAGGACGGTTCGCTCTGCCGCCAATTCCGCACTCAGTCGGGGCAAGAGACGAGCGATGCCATAGCGTGCCGCGATGGCGCGGCATGGCGTCTTGTGGCGCAGGCCGCTGCGCCAGCGCAGTCGGGCTTCCGGGCCGCTTCGGGTGCAGCCGACCCGATCGCCGCGGCTGCCGAATCCATGGGCGCGGCGGTGTTGAGCGACACCGAGGAAAGCGCGCTTATCGCCGCGGATTGGCGCCCCGCTCAGTAAGCATACTTAGCGCGCGCATCATCTCTCTACCGTAATTGCATCCGGCTCGGCTGTGTCGTGCGAAATCGCTCGCTTGCCGGGGGAATGGATTCGCGAGTCGGACAGATATTCCATCAATCTGCTGCGATCTCAATTTTCTGCTCCGCGGGGGCGCGGGCGGATCTTGAGCGTTCAAACGGGGGCACTGATGGCATCTGCAAATTCGCTGTGGGCGGGATTCCGCGCCGCGATTGGCGGTGGGTTCCTGGTGGCGTCCGCTCTTGGCTCGACGGCGGCAGCGAAAACTTTCGACATCCCAACGGGCGCGCCGCGCAGCCCGCTGTTCGGAGCGCTGCCTTGGACGCAGCCTATGCTGACGTTCGAAGAGTTCGGCACCCAGGCTGTGCCCACCACGAGTTGTGCAACCTGCGCGCCCTTGCCGCCGGTTCGCTCGTGCACAAGCGGGCCCGACGGCGCCGCGCTCGACACTTTCCTGCGCCAGCAATTGTGGCCTGCCCCCACGGTCGCCGCCAACACTACGCGCCGCTCTTATTGGCATACCTCGGTGGGCAGCTGCGTTCGCCCGCTCGCCACCAGCGCCATCGAGGGCCGCCCCCCCGGCGAGTGGTTCTCGCACCAGCGCTGGAGCGAGTTCAGGCCGGCTGTCTATTTTCAGTCGGCGCAAGCTGGCGCGCGGGTCAATAATGGCCTCCGCGACGGCTGGCAGCGCCATGGCTACGCGAACGGCGAATTTGCGCCGGGCGGGCTTTACTACGCTGGCGGCACCACCCGCGGCATCAACGTGCGCTTCCATCCGCGCTTCCCGGTGCAGCAAGAGAACTCGGTGTGGACTTTTGACGGCACCATGCCGCCGAAGCTGCTGATGGCGCGCGTGGGTGAGCCAATCCTTTTCCGCCACTTCAACGCACTGCCGATCAGCGCCGCAGCCAATAACGGGTTCGGCGCGCACACCATTTCCACGCACGAGCACAACGGCCACAACCCGGCTGAAAGCGACGGGTTCACCGCCGCGTTCTTCTTCCCCGGCCAGTTCTACGATTACCACTGGCCGATGCAGCTTAGCGGGCGCGACACGATCAACACCAGCGCCAGCGATCCGCGCGCTGGATTCCCGAACGGCGCGGGCGGCGTGACCCGTATCCGCGGCGATTGGCGCGAGACCATGTCGACGCATTGGTTCCACGACCACATGCTCGATTTCACCGCCCAGAATGTTTACAAGGGCAACGCGGCGATGATGAATTACTACAGCGCCATCGACCGCGGCCGCGAGGGCTTCCAGTGCAATTACACCGATGCCGCCAACGCCAATCTCTGCTTCCCGAGCGGAACCTCGCTCGATTGGGGCAACCGCGACTATGATGTGAACCTGCTGATCGCGGACAAGGCCTGGAACACGAGCGGGCAGCTCTTCTTCAACATCTTCAATACCGACGGCTTCCTGGGCGACCAGGTGCTGGTGAACTGGACTTGGCGCCCGTATTTCAATGTGCGCGCACGCCGTTATCGCTTCCGCATTCTCAACGGCGCGGTCTCGCGTTACTTCCAGCTAGCGATCGTGACGGCCGGCGGCAGCCGCGTGCCCTTCCACATGGTCGCCAACGACGGCAACATCATGGAACACGCAGTGCGCTTCCCGAATGCGGAATCGCAGAGCCTGCCGGTGCAAGGCATCGCCGAGCGCTACGACATCGTCGTCGATTTCAGCCGCTACGCGCCGGGTACGCGCCTCTATCTGGTGAACCTGCTCGAGCATGACGACGGTCGCGGGCCGAAGGCGTCGATCCCGCTCGCCGATGTGATGAGCGGGCGCTATACCGGCGATCCGGCCGTCGGGCGCATTATGGAATTCCGTGTGAACGTCAACACAGGCGTTGACCGCTCGATGAACCCCGCCGCGTACGAAGTGGGCGGACGCGTCATGGTGCCGATGCCGGAAGTAAGCGAGGCGGAGATCGCTGGAGCGCGCCACCGCACCTTCGACTTCGGCCGCCGCGAGGGAACCGACGAGAATCCGTGGACCATCCGCACCGACGGCGGCGAAGCCTTCAATATGGACCCGCACCGCGTGTCGGCTGCGCCGACAACCAACCGCTGGGAAATCTGGCACCTGAACAGCGGCGACGGCTGGTCGCACCCCGTGCATATCCACTTCGAGGAAGGCCGCATCTTGAGCCGGTCGAACCTGGGCGCAGCGCAACCGGTGCCGTCATGGGAAGCGGGCGCGCGTAAGGACGTGTACCGCATCGGCGGCGGTCCCGACGAAGGCACGGACGTGACGTTGCTGATCCGCTTCCGCGAATTCCTCGGCACATTCATGGAGCATTGCCACAACACCCAACACGAAGATCACGCCATGCTGCTGCGCTGGGATAATCGTAGTCCGGGGCAGACCGTCGCGATCCCCACTCCGATCGCGGATTGGCAGGGCGTGTATTACGAGCCTTCGCTGGATTTGCCGACGGCGAATTGAGTACGGGGCGTATCGGGGATGCCGGGTGGGGAGCGGGTTCGAGCCGCCCCTGCCCGGCATGATTTTTGAGTGCACACCCTCTTGGGCAGTTGAGCGATGGCGAGCCGGTTAATCCTAAGCGTGCTGATGGCGGGGGTGTTGGCGCTGCCGGGCTGCGCACGGCCAGCCGCCGCGCCCACGCCTGCCGGAGCCGTGCAGGAAAACCCTTGGGGGCGGAATTATTTCCCCAACGTTGTTCTGCAGGACCAGGATGGCAGGGAGCTGCGCTTCTACGACGACGTCATCGCCGGCAAGGTGGTCTCGATCAATTTCGTCTACACCAATTGCACCGACATTTGCCCGCTCGACACCGCCCAATTGCTGCGGGTGCAAGGCATCCTCGGCGATCGCGTCGGGCGCGATGTGCATATGTACTCGATCTCGCTCAATCCCGAACGCGACACCCCCGAACAATTGCGCCGCTTCATGCGCACCTACAATGTGGGCCCTGGCTGGACGTTCCTGACTGGAAACGCCGAAGATGTGCAATTGCTGCAGCGCCGCCTTGGCCTGCGCGCGGTTGACGAAAACAATCTCCGCCAACACGACACCAGCTTCATCGTCGGCAACGAAGCCACCGGCCAATGGATCAAGCGCTCAGCGTTCGAGAGCCCACAATTGTTGGCCGACCTGCTTGGACGCCAATTGCTCAATTTCTCGCCGGACGCAGCACCGGGGCGCCAGAGTTATTCCGCCGCTGGGGAAGTGACCGACCGTTCGCGGGGCTATTACCTATACCGAACGCGGTGTCAGAGTTGCCACACCTACGGTGAAGGCGATCGGCTCGGGCCCGACCTCGCCGACATCACCAAGTCGCGTCCCCATGCCTGGCTGTCACGCTGGATCCGCGAACCGGACCGCATGCTGGCTGAGGGAGATCCAACGGCGACGGCGCTGATGGCGCGCTACCGCAATCTGGCGATGCCAAATTTGGGGTTGCGGGAATCCGAGGTGCAGGAAGTGATCGACTATTTGCGCCGGCGCGACGAGGAAGCGGCGCGATAACGCTGCGTGCGCAGCTCAACGCTTGCGCGCTTGCCTTCGCTATTGCTCCGGCATCGTCGCGGATTCGCGCGTGGCTGGCGCGGCTTCTCCGCCTGTTGGCGCACTAAACGGCGCACCCTGGACAGCTGCACGCACTGCGCTCGCGCCATTGTCGGTGGCGACCTGGAACGGGGCTCGCCAGGGATACAGCGTGTACACATCCATGCCGCGCTGGCGGAACGCCCGATTGACCGAGTCCGTCATCGTCTCCGCGATTGCGCTCATGTCTTCCGTATCGCGGATGATGTAAGGCGTCACCAGGATCACGAGTTCAGTCTTGTCGTCGCTGACGACATCGCTGCGGAACACCTGCCCAATAAACGGAATATCCTTGAGCCCAGGCACCCCGACCTGCTCGCGGCTGGAATTGTCTTGCATGATGCCGCCAATGACGGCGGTCATACCTTCTTGCAAGGAAAGTTGCGTTGTCACGCTGCGATTGAGGATCAGCGGACTGTTGATCGCCGCGGTGTTGTTCGGACGCTGGCTCGAGACTTCCTGATAAAGCTCGATGTCAATGCGGTCGCCGTAGACGATTGGGCGGACGTTGAGGATGACGCCGGTCTGCCGATATTGGACGGTCTGGAGAATATCGGTATCGCCCCCGGTCTGGTTGCCTGAGGCGCGCTGCGACGTGATGATCGGCACGTCGGTGCCAACCAGGAACTCGCCTACCCCGCCCGAGCGCGTCACCAGCCGCGGCGTCGACAATATGTTCACGTTGTTGTTGGAGGCGAAGGCGTTAAGCGCCGCTTCCACCGTGCCGCGCGAAAACGCGCGCGTGAATGTCGCGCCCAGGCCGCCGGGTTGGCGCGCCGACCCTCCCAGAGTGGATAGCGCGAGGTCCCCCCCGATAGTCTGCTCCAGGAAGAATTCCACGCCGAACCGGGTCTCGTCGGTCAGCGTGACTTCGGCGATCGTGAGTTCGATCATGACTTGCTGGGGAGGCGTATCAAGCTCCGACAAGAGCGCGCGCAACCGCTCGAACTCGCTCGGCGTGCCGCGGAACAATAGACGGTTGCCGCTCGGGTCCACGGTCAGGCCGCCGACATTGACCGGGCGCTGCGCTTGCGATTCCGAACGCTGCCCGACGCGGACGCCGTCGACGCGCCGCACCGCGATCTCGGGTGGCGTCGGCGCCTGGGGCTGCTGCCCATCCGGGGCTTGCACCTGCGCCACCAGCGCGCCCAATTCCTCGGCATTGGCGTAGCGCGCGGTATAGACGAACACGCCTTCTGCGTCGCCCAACGCGGACGCGCGATCCAATTCGTGCACCCAATACAGCGCCCGATCGAGCAATTCCAAATCGTGTGCGAAAATCAAAAGCTGATTGGCGCTCGGCAGCGGCACTAGATTGATTCCGTTGGGACGCACGTCGACCGGGTTGGTGACATGATAGCCCTCTGTCGCCAGCACCCGCAGCAACGCATCCGCCAATTGGTCCGTGGAGAGGAACACGGGCTCGACACGCGCCACTTGCCCGCCAGCGAAATGGGGCTGATCCAATTGGCGCACAACCGCCGCCGCCGACCCCACATCGCGCGCCGATCCGCTGATCAACAGCGTGTTGGTTTGCGGCTGTGCTGTGAACCGCACCGAACCGCGGTTCGGATATGCCTGGTCCAGCAGGCCGACGACGGTTTCCGCGTCCAACGCCGACAGAGTAAAGAACTGCATCACAGGCCGTGACGAACTGGGCGTGTCAGGCGTGGTCCGCGAGCGAATGAAGGTCGGGGACTGCCCGCTCAGCACTGCATCCTGAACAACGCGAACATTGCCATTCTCGATCAGGAGACCAATGCCATATTGGGCCAACGCCGCTTGCGTCATTGCGAAGAATTGGCGATTTGACATGGTGCCAGGCCCGCGTAGGGCGATGATGTCGCTGCGCTGCGCCACACCGGGCCCAGTCGAGTACGGCACGCGCAGAACTTGGCCGAAAACGGTGTCGATGAATTGCGGCAGAGGCTGCGGCGGAAGCGCTACTTCCACATCGCGCGGCGTTGCAAGCAAGGCTTCGATCTCGGCAGGCGTCGCTGCCCTTTGGGTCAAGCGTTGCTCGCGCTCGGAGGCGGGAGGCAAGGCGCCGCTCAATATCTCCACCGAAGCGTTTGGACGCTCTAGCGCCGGAGGCAGCGAGGGAGATTCGCTGCGGCGGTCTTGCCCGCCCGGAATCACGGGAGCGCGCAGCGACGGGAACGAAACGCAGCCACCGAGCGCGGCAAGCGCTGTGACGCTCGCCGCTAGCCGCCAGCCGGCGGCAGGCTTGATTGATCGATCCTGCACTGAACCACCCCCTTGGTTGTGCACCAATTAGGAGCAATGCAATTCTTGTGCACAATGGTCAAGGCGAACCCTCAGGGCGAAGCGCCTGGCAACGGCGCGAAAAGCTCCACGCGCCGCGTTTCTGCGCCTCGTCTGAGGTCCACGGACTGGCGTCTCACAGCGGCGACGCGCCATCCGTCTTGGTAAAGATCGCCACGCCGCAGTCCGCGCCGCCTATTTTCGCGGTTGCGATCAACGATCCAGGCAACAGGGCCGGTTGCGCTCTGCTCAATGGCGGTGAGGTCGCGGCGAAAGAGCTGGGCAATGTCAGGGGGACGTGGCGCTTCAGCAACGGATTCAACTGTGGGGGGAACAACGAACGCCAACACCTGTAGACGTTCCGCCGCCGCGCGCGCCATCTCGCCGCCATGGCGAGGAGCGACTTGTTCGGCGGCTGATCGCGCCATTGCGCCACGCGGCGGCGTGGCGGTCACCCAACCTAGGGAGGCGCCACCAAAAAGTACGGCCGCGATCGTGACAAGCGTCCCCCGGATCACAATGGCGCCTCGTGGATGAAGGGTACGTGCGCGTTGACAGAGAGGGATTGTCCGCCGCCGAGGTCGCCGCTGACTTCGACCGAATTTACAACAAAGCTCAAATCGGCGGTTTCAAGTGCACGCAAAAACGCCAGGTATTGCGCCCAATTGAAGTCCGCGCGCAGCGTCAAACCGATAATTCCGACGCCCCCGCTGATCGCTTCGGCGCTGCCCGCGTTCGCTTCCACGCTGACATTAGAAAGTCCGGCGCCAACCGCCAGCGATTCCAGCGCCGTCGTCGCTTGCACGCGCGCGAGCGGCTCCGAGGCATCGACGATCGAAGAGCGCCACACCTTGCCTGCCGCCAGCGCCACCTCCTCCTGAAAACCGACGAGACCGATGTGCGCCTGTACGGCGACGATCTGCGCGCGGCTGCTGGCTGCTTCGCCCGCCGCGACCCTGGCGCGCATCGCCCAGTCAAAAGTGGACGAGGCCAGCGCCATCGCGATCAACGCGGCGACGAAGGCGAGACCCGCCCGTTCGCGCGGCGAAGCATCCTTGAACCTGCGTGCTAGGGTTTGCAGTGCGTTCATGCGTCTGCGTCGCAGGGCGCTTCCACGCTCGTCACCCGCGCCCGAAATTCAACCATTCCCTCAAGGAAAGCAGGCTCCGCCGCGCAAAGGCTCGGCGACGCTTCCAACGCCGCAATGATCTCGCGCACCGGCAACTCGGAAACACCGCCCGCGATAGAGGCTGCGAACACGCCGCTGCGCACACTCCAACTTTGCGGCTCCAAGCTCAATTGCGCGAAGACGCCAAGGCCCTCCGCCGACGCCCCCAACGCGTCAACTCCCCGATGGGCTGCATCGTATGCGCTCAGCAATCCCATGCGTTCGCGAACGCGCTGCTGGGCCGCGTCTCCGGCCATGCGCGCTTCGAGCGCGGCGACCGCGCGCGCATCGG
>DPWD01000352.1 GCA_003526465.1 Hyphomonadaceae bacterium | reverse complement strand
TGCCTCGCCGCGGAAGCGGCCTGCTCCGCGCGCGTCGAGCACTTGGCCGCCGCCGGCTTCCACTGCGCGGCGCATGTCGGCAAGATCGCGCACCAAATCAACGCGGAATTGCGTGGTGAAATGGCGCTGCGGGCGCGGGGTTGGTGTCCCGTCCTCGATCGGCAAGCCCGCCGCCATCCACGCCGGCAAGCCGCCGTCGAGCACCGCTACGTCTTCATGACCCATGACGCGAAACGTCCACCATACCCGCGCAGCTGAAAACAAGCCCTGGCTGTCATAAACAACGATGCGCATGCCGTCGCCGATGCCCATGTCGCGCATGCGGGCGGCGAATTTCTCCGGCGAGGGCAGCATGTGCGGCAGCGGATTGTCGGTGTCGGCGATCTCGTCGATGTCGAAGAAGATGGCGCCGGGGACGCGTCGTTCTAGGTAGAGCGCCTTGGCATTCTGCGCTGCGCCGGGCATGAAATAGGTTGCGTCAATGATGCGCAGATCAGGCGCATCAAGCCGCTCGGCCAGCCAGGCGCAGGAAACCAGAGGGTCGTCTTTCATCGTTCGAAGCTAGAGGCTTGGCGGGGCGGTTTCAACTTCTGCCCTGTTCGCGCCGCCGCAAATGAATCTCCAGCATTTTTGCGTCCTTGAGCCAACGCCCGTGCGCGGCGATGTTGGCGACCGCAAAGCCGTACCAGCCGGCGCGCCAAAGCCCGCGTGCGACATAATGGGTGAGAAAATAGAACGGGCGCGCCAGCGCCACGCGCAGCGCCACCCACCAAAATGGCTTCAGCTTGTTGTCGCGCGCACTGGCGCTGGAATGGCGATTGAACTTCTCCTGCAGCTGCGCGAGTTCCTTGAACGAGCGGTGCAGCAAAATCGCGCGCAGTCGCCCCACGCGCGCGCCGTCAGGAACCTCGAACTGATCGGCCATGGCGTGATCGGGCGCGCGCACGACGCGGCGGTCGTAGAAGCGGTTGCGCTTGACGAGATTGAAATCCATCCACGCCTTGCCGACCGGGGGCACCGTCGCTAGCGACATCTGATAGATCGCGCAGGGCGGTTCGCCGTTGGCGAACAGAGCAGCGATCTCGGCGGCGAGTTCAGGCGTCACGACCTCATCGGCGTCGATGTCGAGCAGCCAATTGTGGCGGCAGGCCTCTTCGCCAATTCGCTTCTGCTTGCCCCAACCTTGCCACTCGGCCTGGATCACCCGCGCGCCGGCGGCCTCGGCCAATGTAACGGTGCGGTCGGTAGAGCCCGAATCCACGATCACCACCTCCGCGGCAACCTGCAACGCGGCGGTCACGACTTCGCCGATCAAGGCTTCCTCGTTCTTGGCGCGGATGAAGCAGGAAACGGGGACAGGCATGGAACATGCGCTTCAAGCGCGGAGAGGGGAAAAAGGCAAGGTGGACGAGGCGTCGGTCAGCCGCCGGCTGGAAGCCGGCCGTACGGGTGCGCGTGCGGCCAGGGCCAGCGCTACGCCACGTACAGCACCGGGGTTGCGTCTGTGGTCACCTGGTTTCGCCCGTTGCGCTTGGAGGCGTAGAGGCAGGTGTCGGTGCGCTCGATCAGGCCCGCGGGGGTGTCGCTGGGCGCGAGCCGAGCGACGCCGATCGACACCGTTACCTGGCCAAGATCGTCGTTGGTGGAACGCCGCCGAAGCCGCTTGGTGGAAATCGCCGTCCGCATGGTTTCGGCAATCTGCGCGGCGCTGCGCATATCCATGCGCGGCATGATCATGGCGAATTCCTCGCCGCCATGGCGGGCGATGAGAAAATCCGGGCGCGCGTGAGCTTGCAGGGCGCTGGCCAGAAAGCGAAGAATCTGGTCGCCAGCCTGGTGGCCCCAAGTGTCGTTGAAGCGCTTGAAGTGGTCGATGTCAGCCAACAGCAGGCAAAGTTCGGTTTTCTGCGCCCGCGCTTCATCGATGCGCATGCGCAGGGTTTCGTCGAACATGCGCCGATTGGAGAGGCCGGTGAGCGCGTCGGTTAACGATTCCAACCGCACGGATTCAAGGCTTGTGCGCAGCGTGTTGATTTCGCGCGAGGACTTCTTCAGCTGATCGGTCAAATGTTGATTGTGGTTTGCCATATCGAGTGTGGCTGCCGCCAAGCTCGACACGATATTCTGAATCTGCTCGGCGCCGAGGCCGCGATTGAGATCGGTGGCCGCGCTTTCGAGCGTACGCCCGTAATCGCCGCTCTTCTCCTCGCTCAAACGCATGAAGGACAGCACCTGACCGAGGTCGCGCGCGATTTTCTCGCCGGTGATGGCAATCTGCGCAGCGGCGGCGGCGTCGCCGAAATATTGTTCGTGCATTTGCGCGGTAAAGGCGTCGTCGACCTCCCCGCCGCCGGCAATGCGCGCCTCGATCGCTGCGTTCAGCGCCGGCGTACGGCCCAAGCGATATTCGAACCAGACTTCGTAATTGAGGGCGCTGGGGCTCACCCTGTGGCGGCTCATGAGTTCGAGGGCGCCTTGAGCGGCGGCGGCCGGATCGGCTGGGCTGGCGGTCATGGGGAAATCGACCTAGCGACTGATTTGTCCTACTATCGCCAAGCTAGAAAGCCTTTGGTGGACAAGAAGTTAACGGACGTGGCCGCTGGTCGCATTTTCGGGTTGCGTCTCCCTCGGAACGCTGGGGTAGAGTGGCGATGGAGAGCCCCCATGACCAAGCCCGCTATCCCCGCCGCCGAGCAAGCCAAGGCCCGTATGCAGAGCCTCATTGCGCTGCAGAAACAGGCCAATCTCGCCAGGGGCGCCCCGGACACCCGCACGCGCAAGGGTAGGCTTACCCGCGCCATCGACCTCTTGCTTAACCACCGTGACGAATTGGTTGCCGCCCTCAGCGCCGATTTCGGCGCCCGCTCGCCGGACATGAGCATGCTCACCGACATCGCCGCCGCGGTCGCCCCGCTCAAGAATGCGCGCGCAAATCTAGAGACCTGGATGCGTCCGCAAGCGCGCAAGGTCACGCCTGCGGCCCTCGGGCTCTTGGGGGCCAAGGCGCAAGTGCGCTACCAGCCCAAGGGCGTGGTCGGCGTGATGACGCCGTGGAACTTCCCGGTGCAGCTGTCGTTCGACGCCATTGCGGGCGCCTTCGCCGCCGGGAACCGGGTCATGCTCAAGCCCTCTGAATATTCGCCGGCCACGTCGGCGCTGATGGGCCAGCTGATCGATTTGTATTTCGACGAGGACGAACTCGCCGTGGTTCAGGGCGGCCCGGAAGTGGGGGCGGCGTTCGCGGGCCTGCCGTTCGATCATCTGATCTTCACCGGCGCGACCTCGATCGGGCGTCATGTCATGCGCGCAGCCGCCGACAATCTCACGCCCGTAACGCTCGAACTCGGCGGCAAGAGCCCGGTCATCGTCGGCAAGAGCGCCGATATAGCCAAAAGCGCGGCGCGGATCATGGGCGGTAAGGCGATGAACGCAGGGCAGGTGTGTTTGGCGCCGGACTATGTTCTGGCGCCGGCAGGGAGCGTGGATGCGTTCGTTTCGGCGGCGACAGCGGCCGGCGCGAAGATGTTTCCCACCATCAGGGACAATCCCGACTACACCGCAATCATTAATCAGCGCCACTACGAGCGTGTGCGCGGACTCGTCGATGACGCCCGAGCCAAGGGCGCGCGCATCGTCGAGATCAACCCCGGCAACGAGGATTTCAGCCAGCAGGAGCACCGCAAGATTCCATTGACGCTGGTTCTCGACGCCACCGACGAGATGAGCGTGATGCAGGAGGAGATATTCGGCCCAGTGCTGCCGGTGCGCAGCTATGACGCGCTCGACGCGGCGATCGCCGAAGTGAACGCGCGTCCGCGTCCGCTCGGGCTCTATTATTTCGGCGAGGACGCATCGGAGTGCGAGGCCGTGCTTAACCGCACCCATGCGGGGGGCGTCACCATCAATGACGTGATCTTCCACATCAGCCAGGAAAACCTGCCGTTCGGCGGCGTCGGCCCCTCGGGCATGGGCGCCTATCACGGCCATCGCGGCTTCCTCGAGTTCAGCCACGAGAAGGCGGTCTATCGCCAAACGCCGAGCGAGATCATCGCCATGTTCCGCCCGCCCTATGGGGAGGCGTTCAGGAAGCAGGTGGCGGCGCGGCTGAAGGCCTGAGAAAGGCAAACACACAGGCGCTTCCAAGTTGGAGCGCGCACCTCCTGGCGCGCATCTTTTGTTTTGACCAAGCGAGCCTGTCGGCTC
>DPWD01000185.1 GCA_003526465.1 Hyphomonadaceae bacterium | reverse complement strand
GCGGCGACCAGCGCGTTGCGGAAGCGGCAGAAGGTGGTGTGGTCGGGAACCGCGTCCTCCAGACTCAAGCCGACGAAGGCGCGAAACGACAAGCGGTCGCCCAGCGCCTCCTCCAATTCGGCGTCGGAAAGACCGTACCAGGCCTGCAACAACAGCGCCTTGAACATCAAGAGCGGGCGATAGCCGGGCCGGCCGGGACCGGGATCGCGCAAACCGGCGAGCAGACGCTCGAAGCGGCGCCACTTCACCAGCCGCGACAGCTTCTCCAGCCGCTCGTTGCGGCCCAGCCCCTCGCTCACCAAAGCTTCCACAAAGCTCAATTGACCCGTCCGCTTCACCGCCATCGCCAAACTCCCTGCCGCCGCCAAACAAGGAATCACAATTCGCCAATTTCGCAATGGTCCCCCTCTCGGGGGAGAAGGAACGTGCGTAAGCACTAAGCCGCTGCATTGAACGGCTCCAACCCCGCAAGCCGCAACCGCGCTTCGTGCTTTGCCGCCACACGCGGCTTAACCCCCTCCACCGCGTGCTTCATATGCGTGATGTGCTCCGGCGTTGTGCCGCAACAGCCGCCGGCAATATTCAGCAATCCAGCGCGCGCCCATTCGGCATAGTGCGTCTCCATTGAGTGCGGCGTCTCGTCGTAGCCCCCCATCGCGTTCGGCAGCCCGGCGTTCGGATACGCGCTCACCGCGCACTCCGCCACGCGCGCAAGGTCGGCGAGAAACGCGCGCATTTCGGCGGGCCCGAGCGCGCAATTCAATCCGACAGCCCACGGCTTGGCGTGGCGCACGGAATTGTAGAACGCCTCAACCGTTTGACCTGATAGCGTGCGTCCCGAGCGATCCGTGATCGTGCCCGAAATCCAAAGCGGCAGCTCCACGCCGGTCTTGTCGAACGCCTCCCACGCGCCCCAGAGCGCGGATTTTGCGTTCAGCGTGTCGGTGATGGTCTCGATCAACAGCAAATCCGCGCCGCCTTCGATCAATCCCAGCGCCTGTTCTTTATATCCTCTGGCCATCGCATCGAAATCGACGTCGCGCCGACCCGGATCGCCGACTTCCGGCGACATGGACAGGAGCTTCGTCGTCGGCCCCATGGCGCCGGCGACCGCGCGGGGGCGGCCATCTCTCGCCTCGAACTTGTCAGCAGCTTCGCGCGCGATACGCGCCGCTTCGACGTTGATCTCGAACACGACATCTTCCAGCGCGTATTCGGCCTGGCTTATGCGCGTGGCGTTGAAGGTGTTGGTGCTGACGATATCCGCGCCGGCGGCGAGATAACCCTCGTGCACCTGCGCGATGATTTCGGGCTGGGTCAGCACAAGCAAATCGTTGTCGCCCTTGAGCGACATCGGGTGTTCTACGAAACGCTCGCCGTGGAAATCGTTGGTGGTGAGGCCGAAGCCCTGAAGGTAAGCGCCCATAGAACCGTCGAGGATGAGAATACGGGCCGCCAGTTCGGCGTTGAGCGCGGAGAGACGTTCGGCGCGGTTCATGGGGCAACCCCCTCCTTCGCCACGCGCACACCAACGATGCGGCAGATCGCCAGCGTGAGATCGGCGCGATTGAGCGTGTAGAAATGAAAATCCTCGACGCCCTCGGCGGCAAGCCGCGCGCAGAGCTCAGCCGTGGTTGCGGCCGCCACCAGACGGCGCGTTTCGGGATCGTCGTCCAGGCCGTCGAACAAGGTTGCAAGCCAGCCCGGCACGCTAGCGCCGCTCGCGGCCGCCATTTTGTGCAGGCCCTTGAAGTTCGTCACCGGCATGATCCCGGGCACAACCGGGGCGGCGACGCCCGCCTTCGCCAAGCGATCGCGAAAACGCAGGAACACGTCGGCGTCGAGGAAAAACTGCGATACGCCGCGTGCTGCGCCCGCCGCTAGCTTGCGTTTGAAATTGTCGATCTCGACGTTCCAATCGGCGCTGGCGGGATGTTTCTCCGGGTGCACCGCCACT
This sequence comes from Hyphomonadaceae bacterium, assembly GCA_003526465.1. GTDB lineage: Bacteria > Pseudomonadota > Alphaproteobacteria > Caulobacterales > Aquidulcibacteraceae > Vitreimonas. The sequence goes on along the minus strand of DPWD01000185.1, from coordinate 1,102 downwards.
GAAATCTCGAAGTCCGCAACCTGCTTGGCGCCGGCGACCAAATCGGCGGCGCCGCTATAGCCGTCCGGATGGGGCGCGAATGCAGCACTCACCCCGCCCGGAGGATCGCCGCGCAAGGCCACGATGTGGCGCACGCCCGCCTCCCAGTATGCGCGCAGCACATCGTCGATCTCGCCGCGGGTGGCCCCGACGCAGGTCAGATGCGCCGCGGGCTTCATGCTGGTTTCCGCAACAATGCGCGCAACAGTGCGGTGCGTGCGCTCGCGCGTCGAACCGCCGGCGCCGTAGGTCACCGAAACGAAGCTCGGATTGAGCCGCTCCAACTTACGGATCGCCTCCCAAAGCTGAATTTCGAGCGCTTCCGTCTTCGGCGGAAAAAACTCGAACGACACCCGCGGCGCGCCCATGCGCTCGGCGGCTTCGGCGATGAGGTTTTGCACGCGCGCGCTCATCTCCTCTCCCCCACCCAGATTTTCACCGCTAGTGCGTCGCGCTTGTGCGGCGAGAGCGTCACCGTCTTGAGTGCGCCGATTCCAGCGGCGGCGCACCAGTGTTCGATTTCCGCGTCGGAGAAACCCAAACGCCGGTGCGCGTGCTCTTCGCGCAAGAATTCCAATTGGTGGGGGGCGAAGTCGACGATGATCAGCCGACCGCCGGGCCGCAACAACTCAGCCGAGGCGCGCACCGCACGCGGCGGATCGGACAGAAAGTGCAGCACCTGATGGATGGTGACAAGATCTGCGGCGCGCGACTCGATCGGCGGCGCATAAGCGTCGCCAAAGCGGACTGCAGCCTTGGCCTTAAGATCGTCGAGCGAGGCGCGCGCAACCGCGAGCATATGGCGCGACGTGTCGAACCCTTCGGCCCGGAGCACACGGTCGGCGAAGAGCTGGATCATGCGCCCTTGGCCCACACCCACATCGACCATCAAATCAAACGGCCCCTCGCCCGCCGCCGCTAGGATGGCGGCATCGATGTCGGCTTCGGGAAGGTGCAGCGCGCGCACGCGCCCCCAATCGGCTGCGTTGCGTGCGAAGTACGCTTGCGCGACTTCCTCGCGGGCGCCGCGAACTGCCTGCAGGCGCTCGCCGTCTCGGGCGAG
>DPWD01000241.1 GCA_003526465.1 Hyphomonadaceae bacterium | reverse complement strand
GTGCGAAGGCTGATCGCGCAGGGTCTCGAACGCGCCGGGGTCGAGGCGTGAATCGAGCGCAAGGCGCGCGCGCGCTTCGTCCTCGCTCGGCGCGCGCCAGTTCCGAGACGCGCCAGCCAGCAGAAACGCGAACACGCAAAGCGCTGCCAACGCGCTCAAGCTCTGCGCCATCGGCGGCGTTAGCGCATGCACGCCGGCAAGCGCCAGGCAAGCCCAAACGCCCATTACGACCAGAAGCGGAAAACTCGCGCGCAAGCCGCGCTCAAGCATGAGCCGCGTCCGTGCGCGCGCGGTCTCGCGCGCCAACTGGGCGAGGGCGTCCTCAAGCTTCATGCGGGCTAGAGCCTAACAGCGCGGTTCAGGCCAAACCATGGCCGACGCCCGGCGGGGGCAAGACCTCACGCCTGACAGTCGTTTAATGAGGTGCCTCGGGGCTAGCCTGCACGCCGGTTTGCAACGCCGCGCACCGCGGGTCTTGCGGCTGGTTGGCTTCGGCCTGGCGGGCGCATTCGCGGTGGATGGCTTCTTCGCGGTTCCAAAGCGGATCGGGGCGTTCGAGGCCGCCGGGTACGCCGCACGATGACAAGAGGATCAGGCCGGCAAGAGCGAGGGCGATGCGCGTCATTTGAACATTTCCTTCCAGCGCGCGACCTGTTCGCGCACCCGCTGCGGGGCCGTGCCGCCATAACTATCCCGGCTCTGGGCCGAGTTTTCAACCGTCAGCAGCGCGCGGGCTGTTTCGGTAATGCGCGGTTCGATCTCCTGGAACTCGCTCAAAGGGAGTAATCCCAACTCGCGCACGCCTGTCGCCTCGGCGCGGGCGACGATGCGGCCGGTGATCTCGTGCGCTTCGCGGAAGGGAACTTTGAGTTCGCGCGCCAGCCAGTCGGCGAGATCGGTGGCGGTTGAGTAGCCGCGCGCGGCGGCCTCGCGCATGGCCTCGCGATTGAAGCGCAGCGTCTCGGCCATGCCGGTCATGGCGGTGACGCAAAGTTCGAATTCGTCGAACGCTGCGAAGGTGAGCGCCTTGTCTTCCTGCAAATCCTTGGCATAGGCGAGCGGCAGTTTCTGCACGATCGAGTTGAGTGCCGCAAAATTGGCGCCGATGCGCGCGGCCTTGGCGCGGATGAGTTCCGCGGCGTCGGGGTTGCGCTTCTGTGGCATGATCGAAGAGCCGGTGGACCACGCATCGCTGAGCGAAGCGAACGCAAATTGCGGGCTGGTCCAGAGCACGATTTCCTCGGCCAGGCGCGACAGATGCGTCGAAGCGATGGCAAGGTTTGCGAGCGCCGCGAGCGCGAAATCGCGTGAACCCACCGCATCCATGGAATTGGAAGCGGGCGCGTGAAAGCCGAGCGCATCGGCGGTCATGTCGCGGTCGATCGGGTACGATGTGCCAGCGAGTGCTGCCGCGCCCAACGGGCATTCCCATGCCGCTTCGAGTGCGGCCCCGATCAAACGCACGCGGTCGCGCTCGAACATGGAAACGTACGCCAGCAGATGATGGCCAAGCGTCACCGGTTGGGCTGTCTGCATGTGCGTGAAGCCCGGCATTATCCAGTCGGCGTGATCATCGGCGCGCTTGACCAGAATTTTCTGCAATGCCCGCAAACCGTCGCCGGTTTCGCGCGAGGCCCGCATCACCCACAGCTTGAAATCGGTGGCGACCTGGTCGTTGCGCGAGCGGCCGGTGTGCAGGCGCTTACCGGCTTCGCCGATGCGCTCGGTCAGCCGCGCTTCGATGTTGAGGTGGATGTCCTCCAGCTCGCGCGAGAACTGGAACGTGCCTTGCACGATTTCCGCGGCGATTTGCTCCAGCCCCGCCTGTATCGCCGCGTTGTCCTCACGCGTAATGATGCCACGGGCGGCGAGCATGGAAGCGTGCGCTTGGCTGGCTTCGATGTCTTCGCGCCACAGGCGTTTGTCGATGTCGATGGAGGCGTTCATCGTCTGCATCGCGTCGGCGGGCTTTGCGGAGAAACGTCCGCCCCACATCTGTTGGCCGCCGCCTGATTCTGGGCGTTGGGGGTTGTCGAAATTGGACACGAACACGAACTCCTCGAAACCCTTGAAACCCTGGGCGCTGTGGGCGGCGCTGGCGATGCTTGCGGCTGGGGCTGTGGCGGTGCTTTACGTGCTTTTCGCGGCCGCATCAAAGCCCGAGCCTCAGGGTGGTTTGACGCGATTCGCCACGGGATCGCTTTCCCGCCTTGCAGTGCTGGAAACCCCGCCGCCAATGCCGACGCGCGTGCTGCGCGACGGGGAGGGGCGTGAGACCAATTTGGCCGCTGTCACAGGGGGGCAGGTGGCGGTGGTGAACCTCTGGGCCACCTGGTGCGCGCCGTGCATGCGCGAGATGCCCACACTCGGCGCGCTGCAGCGCCGGTTCACAGGCCGGCTCGTGGTGCTCCCGGTCAGCGCCGACGAAGACGCCAAGATCGCGCAGGCCAAGCGGGAATTGGCCCAGCTATCGGAGAATTCGCTGCCCTTCCTGGTCGATAGCACGCGCGGCGTCATTTTCGACCTGCAAGCCCCGGGCCTGCCGGTAACGATCCTCTACAACCGCCAAGGCGTTGAAATCGCCCGGGTCACCGGCGAAGCCAACTGGGACAGCGAGGAAGCCGCCGCACTCATCGAAGCCGCGCTGGCGGAGGAATAGAGAGTTTGGTTCCGATCCTAGAAACTGAACGCCTGCGCCTACGCGGGCACGTCGCCGCCGATTTCGAGGCGGTCGCGGCCATGTGGGCCGACCCGGAGGTGGTGCGCTATATCGGCGGGCGGCCCTCCACGCGCGAGGAGAGCTGGGCGCGGCTGTTGCGCTATCCGGGGCTGTGGGCGCTGCTGGGCTACGGCTTCTGGGCGATCGAGGAGAAGGCAAGCGGGCGCCTCGCGGGCGAGGGCGGCTTCGCCGATTTCAAACGCGAGATCAGCCCCGCCATCGACGCGCCGGAGCAGGGCTGGGCGCTGGCCTCCTGGGCGCACGGGAAGGGCTATGGCTCCGAGGCGGTGGCGGCGATGATCGCCTGGGGCGAGACGCATTTCGGCCGTCGCGATTTTGTTTGCATTATCTCGCCGGAAAACGCGCCCTCGATCCGCGTGGCGGAGAAGGTTGGGTATCGGGAAGTTGCGCACACGACGTACAAGGATGCGGCGACGGTGATGTTCAGGCGGGGGTGATGTGAACCGGAGCGACGCTGATGGCGCGTGACAGCATGATCGGCCTTGTCGGCGGGCTCGGCGTCGGCGCAACCGTGCACTATTACGAGAAATTGTCCGCCGCTTTTGTCGAGCGCGGCATCCAGCCGGGGTTGCTGATCTCGCACGCCGATCTCGGCAAGGCCTATACGCTTGTCCAGGAAGGGGCGATGGACGAACTCGCCGCCTATCTGAACAGCCACATTCAAGTGCTGGCCCGCGCCGGATGCGCGTTTGCCGCGATCGCCGCTGTCACGCCGCTCATCTGCGCGCCGCAGCTGCAGCCCATCGCCGCTCTGCCGCTGGTCGACGTGTTCGATTGCGTGAATGCCGAGATCGAGCGCCGCGCTATCAAGCGCGTCGCCATCTTTGGCACCAAGTTTGTCATGCGGTCTGACATGTTCGGCCGGCTCGAGGATGTTGAAATCATGCGCCCATCGCCCGAGGCCGCCGACCTCGTACAGAACAATTATCTCATCATCGCCCGCACCGGGAACATCGCCGATGCCGACATCGAGGGCATCCGCACCATCGGCAAGGATATGGCGGCAGCCGGCGCCGAGGCCGTGCTCCTTGCCGGCACCGAATTGTCGTTGGCGTTCGATGAGGCGAGCGCAGGCTTTCCGGCTCTGGATTGCGGCCGTGTGCACATCGATGCGATCATCGTCCGCGCCATTGGCGCGTGAACTGGCGCAGGCCGCTACGCGCACCCCGAACTTCGCCAGAATTGGCTTGACCCGCCCCTAAGGGCAGGGCCCAACCGGCCCCACATGCAACAAGATCTCACCCAAGGCTCGATCACGCGCCACTTGCTCTCCATGGGCGCCTTCATGGCTGTCGGGATGGTGTTTCAGACGCTGTACTTCCTGGTCGACCTTTATTTCGTGTCGCGGCTGGGTTCGGCGGCGATTGCGGGGGTAAGCACCGCGGGGACGGTTTTCTTTCTGGTGATGGGCGCGACCCAATTGGTCGCGGTTGGGGCCATGGCGCTGATCGCGCAGGCTATCGGCGCAAAAGACCAGACCGGCGCCAACCTGCTCAGCAACCAAGCTTTGTCGCTGTCGCTCGCGTTCGGGCTGGTCACCATGACCGTGGTGCTGCTGTTCGGCGGGACCGCGGTGGCCGGCGTCGGCGCCGATGCGGCGACCGATGCAGCTGCACAAGAATATCTGGGCGCGTTCGCGCCGGGGCTGGCGCTGATGTTTCCGTCCGCCGCGCTTGGCGCGGGCTTGCGCGCGGCCGGCGTGGTCGGCCCGCCGATGATCCTGCAAACGCTGGGCGTTATCGTCAACGTGATCTTGGCGCCGATATTGATCGCGGGGTGGCTTACGGGCGCGCCGCTTGGCGTCGCTGGCGCGGGTTGGGCCAGCACGATTTCCGCCGGCGTAGTCTGCGTCGGATTGTTTCTGCTGTTTCCTCGTGTGCAAACCATAATGCGCCTCGGGCTGCAACAAATGCGCCCGCGCTGGGAATCATGGGGCCGCATCGTTGCGGTGGGCCTGCCGGCGACAGCCGAATTCCTGTTGATGTTTGTGAACATGGGCGTTGTGTATTGGGTGATCCGCGAGGTCGGCCCACAGGCGCAGGCGGGCTTTGGAATCGGCTCGCGCATCATGCAATCGATTTTCCTGCCGGTGATGGCGGTGGCGTTCGCGGCAGGCCCGATCGCGGGGCAGAATTTCGGCGCCCGCAACGCCGTGCGCGTGCGCGAGACTTTCAAGCAAGCCGCTCTTATTAGTTCGGCGCTGATGCTGAGCATGACCGCGTTCGCGCACTGGCGCGGCGATCTAATGCTGGCCCCGTTCACTGAGGATCCCGCAGCGCTCGCAGTCGCCGAGGATTATCTGCGCATCGTGTCGCTGAGCTTTGTGGCCAGCGGTTTGGTGTTCACTTGCTCCAGCATGTTCCAGGGCTTGGGCGACACGCGGCCTTCCTTGCTGGCAAGCGCCTCGCGGCTGCTCACGTTCGTCATTCCCGCGATCTGGCTGACCGGGCAGCCCTTCTTCAGCCTGCATAATGTCTGGCTGATCTCGCTGACCTCGGTGGTCGCGCAGATGGGCATTTGCCTGCTGCTGCTGCGCACGCAATTCAGGCGCAAGCTTGCCGGGATGGAGGGCGAAGGGGGGCGATCGGGTGAACCCTCGCCCCCCGCGAGGGGGGAGTGGGCAGGGTGAGGGGGCGGCGCT
>DPWD01000303.1 GCA_003526465.1 Hyphomonadaceae bacterium | reverse complement strand
AGGCGGCGCTTCAGCCGATCGAGGTCAGGCGCCACGGGCGGCGCGTCGAGCTTGACTGGCAGTCCGTGCAAACCCGCCACCGCCGCGCCTACCCGCTCGGCCTGGCCAAGGGCGCTGTCGAAAAATCCCGCCATCTCGAGCTGCACGCCCGGCGCGGCCTCTTGCCATTGGATGCCGAGTTGGGGTTGCTCCAAGATCACTCTTGCTATCCCGAAGGCTCGCTCACGTTCATTGGCGAGTGCGGCCTCAATGTTGTCGAGCGCCTGAACCGCGCGCCCGCTTTCTCCATCTGCATGGCACTTGCCATAGATTGTCCGCCCGAACGCCTCTCCGCTCGCGAGTTGTCCGCTCAAGCGCACGCGCATCGTACAGCTTTGCTCGGCCGCGTAGTGGACGACCTCGCTCGACCACGCCTCGATACTGCCGCCCGGTGCGAGGGCTCGCGCTAGCTCTGGCAGAGTTGCTTGCTCGAAGAGCTTTGGATCGGCGAGGTAGGCCAATCCACCGATCCTCAAATCGGCCGGAAACGCCCACGCGACTGCATCGATCCCTTCCAGCAAGAGCACGCCAGCGCCGCCCGTTTCGCCCAGGGCGCGCTCATAGCGCGCGCGCCCTTTACCGGGCGGGAGCACGCGCAGGGCATACAATTTTTCGATCGTTTCCCCGGCGACGCGGACCCGTGCGCTCAACAGGGCTTTCGCCCCAGGTTTGTATTTCGCACGTTCGATGACGGCGGCTTCAACGTGTTTGAGCGGCAATGCTGCTTGGAACGCGTCCCGCAGGCTGACGGGGTCCATGGCGGTCAGCAAAGCCGGGGTCAGGCAATCGCCAGGGCAGAGGTCGGAAGCAGTGATCACGCGTCCCCTCCTGCCTTAAGGAGAATCCGTTGATGCCCGTCGGGCCAAGCGCGCAGCACTTCGGCGCCCGCGCCCGGGCGAATAATCAGCGTGTCCTCGACGCCTGCGCCGGCATGAAGCACCCGGGCGCACAGAGCGCCATCGCGATGCTCAAAGTCCACAAGCGCCAGCGGACCTGAGCGCAGCGGCGCCAGCAGTGTGGCGAACACGAAATCCTCGCCCTCGGCTGAAAACAACAATCTCGGCGCTTCGCTCTTGTGTCCGTAGCGCCGCGACACCCAGCCTGTTTCGATCCTGGCGCGGACACTATCGCTGGCGACACACGTGAAGTGCGCATGCGGCGTGGCGGCTTCCCAACGGCGGCCGTCGCCCGCGATTTCCACCAGACCCAGCGCCTCCGGCGTGAGTTGGAAGCGCAAATCGTATGCGTGTTGATCCCGCGCAGTGAGCGTGTCGACAATGAGCCAATAGCGCCCATCGACGAAGAATATTCGCCGCTCGTGGCGCGCTTCGTATTCGGCGCTGATCACCTCGCCGTGTACGTAATCGGCGTGTTCCGTCGAGACGAACGCGCAAACATGCGCCTGCGCGCGTGGCCCGGTGATCTTCCACTTGCGGCCAGCGGGTTCGTAGCGGGCCTGGTCGCGGCCATCGATCTGGATGGTTGAATGCGCGGCGGTGCCGCGGAACGCCGCGCGCCAGTTGACAGCGCCAGCCTCGGCATAGGTGTAGCGGCCGGGATCGACGACAATCGGCGCACCGTAGGCGTAGGCCTCGAACGACAATGCGTCGAGGTGGCCGTGATTGCCTTCCCCGGTGTGACCCACGTCGAAGACGAGGTAACGCCGGTCCCGTGGCGTTTCCATCGGCGCGTCGGCCGCGCTCTTCAGCACCACATAGCCGCTTTGCGCGAAATGTGCCGAACGCTCGCGATGCGCTTCCAAGAGCGCTGTCTCGCACCCCAGCAGTCGTGCACCCTCGCTCAGGAGTGAGAGATAGGCGCCGCCATCGGCGTCGCTCAGGGCAGGGATTTCTCCATCGGGCCGGTGCATCCACGCCCCGAACACAAGCGCGCGTCGCAGGGCGTCCTCGAAACCGGCGCCGAGCGCGATGCCGTTCAGCTTAGCCAAGCGCGCGACGTTCAAGAAATTGCGCAGCACAATGCAGTGATAGTGGGTGGATTGCTCGCAGTGTGCGCCATCCGCCTGGAAGTCGGCGGCGGCGTTCGCCTCCAGCTCCGTGAGCGCAAATGTCCGCCAGCGGGCAGCTTCTGCGAATTCCGGGAACGCGGTCGCCAACAGAAAGATCGCGTACAGCTCCAGAGTGCGATGATTGCGCGCCTGGTGCAGCCTCGCGAGCAGCGCCTCTGTTTGGCGGTGCAGCGAGACCAGTAGCTCGCGATGAAAATCAGCCGGCAGCAGCGGCGAGCGAACGAAGATGCTCCACGCATAAACCCAATTCTGCAACCGCCTGCCTGTTACATCGGCGGCAATGAAATCGGCGGGAATGCGTTGCTCGATCCAGGAGCAGGTGAGCGCTTGCCAACGTTCAAGGTATGCCTTGCTGCCCGTGGACTCGAAAGCGCGCGCCAGGCCGACGGCATAGTAGAATTTGTGCAGCAGAATATGCCATTCCTGATCGGCGGATGGGTTCACACGCCAGTCGAAATCGTGGCCCAGGGCATGGGTTTCGCCATTGAAAGTGAAGACGCCGCCCATGATTTCGGCGGTCTTTTCCGGCGTGGTCTCCTCGGGCTCCTCCACCACAAACAGGAGCGGGCTTTGACGCTCGCGAAAATGCGCCAGCAATGCTGCGTCGGACAGGCGCGCAAACGCAGGCGCGAAAATGCCGCCATCGATTATTGCCGGCTCAGCGGCGGCGGCGGCGGCGGCGCGCG
>DPWD01000355.1:780-7283 GCA_003526465.1 Hyphomonadaceae bacterium | reverse complement strand
TTGGCGGCGCCATCGTTTGCGGCGCGGCCGCGCCCGCGCCGTTCAGGAACGCAGCGCCCGCTTGCGCATCGATCGGCCAAAGCTCGAGCGCGGCATTGCTCGCGCCGATGCCGTAGATCGCCGCAAACAGCAGCAGCACGCTGAACAGAATGACCGCCCGCAGCACCAGCCCGCCGGCCTTGGCGACATCGGTCACCGAAGCAATGCCGACAACAAGCAGCGAGACCACCAACGGCACCACCGTCATACGCAACGCATTAAGCCAAAGCCCGCCGAACGCCTCGATGACGCCCGATGCCGCGGTGAACTGCGGCGCATCGGCGCGAACCCACGCGCCAACGGCGATGCCAGCGATCAGCGCGGCGAGCGCGATGAAGGAAAGGAGTTTCATGGCGGGCGTGGTAGCGGATGACGCGGGGGCGCGCTAGCGGGGCGCACTTGCCGCGCCGGTCCGAATTTGATATGACAATGTCATACAAGCTAGGAGCCTCGCATGCGCGCCAGCAAGCCTCTCACCATCACGCTTCCCGCCGCGATGGCGGCGAAAGTGAAGGCCCGCGTCGCCTCGGGCGATTATGCTTCCGAGAGCGAGGTTATCCGCGACGGCCTGCGCGCGCTGGAGCGCGAGGATCAACTCCACCAGGCCGAGACCGAGCATTGGCTGCAAACCGAAGGCCGCAAACGCGCGCGCGAGCATGCGGCCGGGAAGATGAAGACCATACCGGCGGCTGAAATGCGCGCCCGCCTTGAGGCGCACATGAAACGCCGCCGCGCCAAGGCGAAATGACGCCCTACGCGTCTTCCTACGCGCCCTCGGCGGAAGCGGATCTGGCGAACTTGTACGATTACATCGCCGAGCGCGCGTCGGAATCCATCGCTCGCAACTACATCAATCGGATTCAAGACGAGTGCGAGTCGCTCGCCGATACGCCCCTGCGCGGAACCATCCGCGACGAGATCGCGCCACCAGAAGCTCCGCGAAGCAATCATGCAATTTCGGACGTGAAAAACGCCCTCTCAAGCGCGGTCATACAGAAATTTCGCCGCTGTAGGTCCTCAACCATCGAAACCGAGCCTGCATAAATCTCGAACAATACGGTTCGGCTGTCATCACCATTTACTTCTGCAACCACAAGCCCCTGATCAACATCATCTTCCCTACTGCCCCAACCGGAGTTCGCCGCGTTCACGAGCGCGGTCCAATCAGCTTGTGATCTGGCAAGAGACTTCCGTAGGTGATCATGAATCTTCGCGATCGCCGATGCGTACTCCCTCAACAAGAGAGAAAGGTCGGGCACCTCAGGCAAAGCCTTTAATTCAGCGATGACCGACTTCGGAAAGCGCTCGTCATCTTCGAGTTGGCTGAGATTGATCGCTAGCCGAGTGTGGTACCTCAGGCCAGATTTGGGCGCGCCGTCGGCCCATGAGGATCCAAGCGTCATGGTGTGGATTGGCAGACCGCGGTGCTGCACGTGATTACGGAGCCCTTCGATCACTCTAAATGCCAATAAATTCTTTTGCTCATCTTCAAAGCGCGCTCGCAGATCGCATCCTGACAGTATAGGGCCGAGATGGTGCACCGACTGGTCTCGATAGAGTCGAAACGATGTCAAAAGATTTACGATGCGTCGGTTCGCCTCCCTGAGGCGGTCGCCGAATTCTTCATCTTTCAACAGGGGCCGCAACATGTGGCGCGCAGCTGTGCTAGCCAAACACAGCTCAAGTTCGAGGAAGTTCTCCATAACAATGTAAAACTTGTCCTCGAAGGACAGCACTGTACGCAGGCCATCTATTGCCTCGCGCAACGATTTCACTTGGCTCAGCGTAAGCGGCCGGGTCTCGGATTCGTAAAACCTTCGCCAGATGAGTTCGTGCATTCCTAGGCCTCAACCAATCTGCCGGACTTCGTTCTAATCGCCTCAATCCCCTCGCCCAGATCGTGATTTGCTTCGCAGTTCTAGTCCGGGATGGATTCTGACTGCCGCTCGCACGGCGCACCCCTAATCCCCATCCATCTTCAACGCAGCAATAAACGCCTCCTGCGGAATATCCACCTTCCCGAACTGGCGCATCTTTTTCTTCCCCTCTTTTTGCTTGTCGAGGAGCTTGCGTTTGCGGGAGGCGTCGCCGCCGTAGCATTTCGCGGTTACGTCCTTGCGTAGCGCGCTCAAAGTTTCGCGCGCGATGATCCTTCCGCCAATCGCTGCCTGGATCGGGATCTTGAACATGTGCTGCGGGATCAGTTCCTTCAGTTTTTCCACCATGGAGCGCCCGCGCGATTCCGCGCGGCCGGCGTGCACCAGCATGGAGAGCGCATCCACCGGCTCGTCGTTCACCAGAATGCTCATCTTCACCAGATTGCCGGCGCGGTGGTCGATCAGGGAATAATCGAAGCTGGCGTAGCCCTTGGAAATGCTTTTCAGCCGGTCGTAAAAGTCGAACACCACTTCGTTGAGCGGCAATTCGTAGACCAGCATCGCGCGCGAGCCGACATAATTGAGCTCCTTCTGCACACCGCGGCGATCCTGGCAGAGCTTGATGATGCCGCCGAGAAATTCGTCCGGCGTCAGGATCGTCGCCTTGATCCATGGCTCCTCGATTTCCTTGATGTACACCACGTCGGGCAGATCGGCGGGGTTGTGCAATTCCTTGAGTTCGCCATCGTTCATGTGCACGCGGTAAACCACTGAGGGCGCGGTGGCGATGAGATCGAGGTTGAACTCGCGTGTCAGCCGCTCCTGGATGATTTCGAGATGCAACAGCCCCAGGAAGCCGCAGCGAAAGCCAAAGCCAAGCGCGGCGCTGGTTTCCATCTCGAACGAGAAGCTTGCATCGTTGAGGCGGAGCTTGCTCATCGCCGCGCGCAGGTCCTCGAAATTTGCCGCGTCCTGCGGGAACAGCCCGCAGAACACCACCGGCTGCGCGGGTTTGAAGCCCGGCAGCGCCGCGGCGGTTTCGCGGCGATATTCAGTGATGGTGTCGCCCACGCGCGCGTCGCCCACTTCCTTGATCGAAGCGGTAAGCACGCCGATTTCGCCGGGGCCGAGTTCGGCGATGTCCTGGCGCTTGGGACGCAGCACCCCCAAAGTGTCGATATTGTAGTCGGCGCCGGTCTGCATCAATTTGATGCGCATGCCCTTCTTCACGACGCCGTCAATCACGCGGAACAGCACGACGACGCCCAGATAAGAATCGTACCACGCATCGACCAGCAGCGCTTTCAGCGGCGCCGATGCATCGCCAGCTTTCGGTGGCGGCAAGCGCGTGACGATGGCTTCGAGGAGTTCGGATATCCCCTCCCCGGTTTTGCCGGAGGCGAGGATCGCTTGGCTCGCATCGAGTCCGATCACGTCTTCGATCTGCTGGCGTATGCGCTCCGGCTCGGCGGCGGGCAGATCGATCTTGTTGAGGACGGGAACGATCTCGAGATCGTTGTCGAGCGCCTGGTAGACATTGGCGAGGGTTTGCGCTTCCACGCCCTGGGAAGCGTCCACGATCAGCAGCGCGCCTTCGCAGGCAGCTAAGCTGCGGCTCACCTCGTAGGCGAAGTCCACGTGCCCGGGCGTGTCCATCAGATTGAGGACGTAATCCAGCCCGTCGGCGGCTTTGTAATCGAGGCGCACGGTTTGCGCCTTGATGGTGATCCCGCGCTCGCGCTCGATATCCATGGAGTCGAGGACCTGCTCGGTCATCTCGCGCGCCGACAGCCCCCCGGTCTCCTGAATCAAGCGATCGGAGAGCGTGGATTTGCCGTGGTCGATATGGGCCACGATGGAGAAATTGCGGATGCGGTCTCTGGGGGTCATTCTCTGGGGGTCATATGGCGCGCGGGTTCATGTGATCCGCTTGCTAGCCGAGCCCGGCGTCCCCGCCAAGCGAAGGCTCATTGCGCGGCGAGTTCGAGCTGTGGGCGCTGTCGGGCTGCGCGAATGCCGGGAAACAGACCGCCCACGAACCCGATGATCATCGCCGTCGCAATCGCGGTGACGACAATTCCCGGCGAGAGCTGAAACTGGAACACCAATTGGGTAAAGCCCGCGCCCAAGGTCGAGGTGGTTCTGCCGTTGAACGCCAGGAACGCGATCACAAGGCCCAGCGCGCCGCCCAGCGCCGACAGCATCAGCGCCTCGATCATGGTGCCGAAGAAGGCCGCGTATCCCGAAAAGCCGATTATGCGCAACGTGGCGATCTCACTCGCCCGCGCGGCGACCGAGGAATACATGGTGTTGAGCGCGCCGGCGAGCGCGCCGATCGCCATCATGATCCCGAGCACGGAGCCGATCGCCAGGAACCCTTGCGTCGATTGCGATGCCTGGCGCGCATAATAGGCGCGCTCGCTCATCACTTCGAGGCCATTGAGGCGCGCATCGGCCTTGGCCCATTCCTGGAAGCCAGCCATCGCCGCCGCCGAGCCCAGCTGCACGCGCATGGTCTGGTAGACATTGGGGCGGTCGAACAGGCTTTGCGTCACCGCGATGTCGGCCCAGAGCTCGCTTTCGAACACCGTGCCCGGCGCTTCGAAAACACCGACCACCTGCCACGTCGTGCCGCGCAAACGGATGGTCTTGCCAAACTCGAAGCCGGAGAACTCTCTCAGAAGCCCCGCGCCTACCACGATCTCGTTGGTGCCCGGATTGAACATGCGCCCTTCCGTGATGCGCACGCTGCGGCGCAGCGACAGGCCCTCTTGCCCGATGCCCCGAAATGGCATGTTGGCGTTGGTGCCGGTCGAGCGCTTGAGCCCGTCGACAATCACCAGCAGCTCGCCCGACGCGACCGGCCGGCCGTCGCGCTGCGCAACGCCGGGGCCAGTTGAAAGAATCGATAGCTGTTCGCGCGACACAACGCTGTTCAGCTCCGCATTCGATCCTTCGCGTATGATTATGGCGACATCGTCGGCGCCGGAGCCCTTCACGGTCTGGGCGAGGCCGTTCGCGAGCGCCAGAAAGAACAAGAGCACCGCGATGGTCAGCGCCACCGCCACCACGCTGGCGATCGACATCATCGCCCGCTGCGGCGCAGAACGTATATTGAGCGCGGTGACCGCGCCGATCTGATTGAGCAAGGACGCCATGTTCGTCTCCGAGGTCAGCGCCGGCCGAGCGCATCGACTATACGCATGCGGTAGGCTTGCAACGCTGGCGCAAGCCCAGTGATCAATCCCAGGGCCAACGCGATTGGAACCGCCCATAAAAGCACCGATGGCGCGAAATTGACTTGGGGCCCGCCGCCGCCCTGCCCCATCAAAGCCAGCACGCCCATCGCCGCAAGCAGACCGAAGCCCGCGCCGAGCAGCGCCAGCAACAGCGACTCGCCCAGGATCATGCGCAACACCCGCCCCGAGGAGAACCCAAGCGTCTTCATGACGCCGACTTCCTTGGTGCGCTCGCGCACCGCAAGCGCCATGGTGGTGCCGACAATCAGCAGAATGGCGATGAACGCCGAGCCGACGACAAGCGATATGACGAGCGCGATATTGCCGAGTTGAGCTGAGAACGATTTGTTGAAGGTCGCCTCGTCCTGGGTGGAGGTTTCGTCGGCTGAATTGGCGAAGCGCTGATCGATGGCCTGCGCCACATGGTCGTTACGCTCAGCCGATGTAGTGAGAAATGGCACCCAGCCAATATGATCGCGGCCGAAGGTGATGGTCTCGTTGAAATAATCGTACTGGATCAGCACCGACCCGGTTTGCGAACTTCCCTGCGGCGTCGGAATCGTGCCGACCAAGGTGAATTCCCAAGTGGAAGTGCCGGTCGTGTTGTTGGTGAAAATATTGCTCTTGAGCGGAATGCGCTGACCCACCCGCCAACCAAAGCGCTGGGCTACCGGTTCGGCGACTAGCATGGCGGTGCGCTCGCTGAAGAAGGCGTCGCGCTGTTCGGTGGGGATCTGCAAATCCTCCGAATAGACCTGGAAATAGGTTTCCGGATCGACAGCGAACACCGGCAAGAACCCGCTGCGTTGATCGCCGAAATAGCCGCCGAACCAATTCATGTGGGTGGCGGCGGCGACGCCTTCGGTGCGGGCGATGCGATCGTAATGCGCCATCGGCAGAGCCTCGGTGAAATTGATCTTCGAGAGCGTCACCATGCGCGTAGGCAGCGTTCTGAAATTGGTGATGGCGTCGTTGAAGCTCAGCATCACGCCGAGGATCGCAAACGCTATCATGATAGAAACCGCAAGCAGGATCGTGCGCACCGGCTTGCGGAACAGATTCTTGCGCATCAGAGCAAGGTCGTTCATGCCGCCAACTCCGCTTGCTCGAAGCGGCCCTTGTCGAGATGCAGTACCCGCTTGGCGTACTTGGCGGCGGCCGCGTCGTGGGTGACCATGATAATGGTCTTGCCCAAATCCTTGTTCAGAACTTGAAGCGTGGCCAGGATTTCATCGGCGGTGGCGCGGTCGAGATCGCCGGTGGGCTCGTCGCAGAGCAGGAGTTTGGGGTCGGACACAATCGCGCGCGCGATCGCCACGCGCTGCTGCTGGCCGCCCGAGAGCTGGCC
>DPWD01000355.1:398-739 GCA_003526465.1 Hyphomonadaceae bacterium | reverse complement strand
GAGCAGCGGCAGCTCGACATTCTGCGCCGCGGTCAGGATCGGCATCAGATTGTAGAATTGGAAAATGAAGCCGATATTGGCCGCGCGCCACGCGGTCAATTGGCCCTCGTTGAGTTTTTCGATGTGCTTGCCGTCAAACTCGATAGCGCCTTTGTCGGGCTTGTCGGTGCCCCCGAGCAGGTTGAGCAACGTCGTCTTGCCCGANNATGGCGACGAAATCGCCTTGCTCAATGCGCATGGTCAGCTTGTCGAAGATGGATATCTTCTCCTTGCCGCGCACATAGCCCTTTTCAACGTCGGTCAAGCGGATGAGGTCGGTCATGTCGGTCTCCACTGCGCCG
>DPWD01000355.1:0-368 GCA_003526465.1 Hyphomonadaceae bacterium | reverse complement strand
TCGAGCTGATCGAAGCCGATGCGCACGCGCACGGTGGCGCGCGAACGGTCCGCGGAAGGAATAGTGGCGATCACGCGCGCTGGAAAGGTCACGTCCGGATAGGCGTCGAGCACCGCCTCCACGCGCTGGCCTTCGGAAACCCGCGCGATATAGGCCTCGCTCACNNACGATCGTGCACACGCCGGTGCGGGTGAAACCGCCGCCGGCGGAAACCGGCGAAATAATCTCGCCAGGTTGCGCCGATTTGTTGACCACGACGCCGGAAAACGGCGCGCGAATCTCGTAGCGCGACAATTGCGCCGAGGCGCGCTGGGCCTCGCTGCGCGCGGCGTTGCGCTGCGCTGCGGCTTGGTCGTAGCGCGACTGCG
>DPWD01000285.1 GCA_003526465.1 Hyphomonadaceae bacterium | reverse complement strand
TCAAATCGAGAACCGCTCTAACGCGCGGGGCCAGTTGTGTTCGTAACACCGCATGCCGGCGAGGGCGCCGGCGGTCCATGGAATTAAGTCCTGAACCCGAACCAGCGCGCGCGGTGGATGTCCTCGATATTGTCCTGATAGCCGGTTAGGTCGGGGTGGACGAGGTTCGTCGAGTTGATGAAGGTGCTCATGCACACGGGCGCCTCATCCAGCATGAGCTGCTCGGCGCGGGCCATGAGTTCGCCGCGTTTTTCGGCATCCGGCTCGAAATCGGATTCCCGCACCAGCCGATCGTATTCGGGGTTTGAGTACCCGGCGTAATTCTGGGCGCCGGTGCGGGTCTCCAGCAGATAGAGAAAATTCTTGGCGTCGTTGTAGTCGGCGCCCCAGCCGTCGTCGGCGCACTCGAATCTCTTGGTCTGCAGATTCTCGAAATGCACCTGCGGTTCGGCGGCGCGCAATTGCACGCTCACCCATTGTGCGATCGAGCGCCATTGATCCTGCACCACCACGGCGACGCGCGGATAATCGCCAGTGTTGCGGTGCGAGAGTTCAAAGCGCAGCGGGCTGTTGGGGCCGTAACCCGCGGCGCGCAATAGGCGTTCGGCCTCTAGGCGGCGCTCCGCAATCGGGCGCTCCGCCCAGCGATAGCGCGCCGTGCCCGGATAATTCGCCACCCCAGGGGGGACCAGCGAATAGGCGGGCCGTTCGCCAGTTCTATAGATTTGCTCGGCCACGAACTCGCGCTCGTAGGCCATCGATAACGCTTGGCGCACGCGCACATCGTTGAAAGGCGCGCGCGTCATGTTGAAGGAAAAATAGCTGCAATATAGGTAGGGCGCCACCCGCGGATAGCCCGGCAATTCTTGACGCAACATCTCGACCTGGTTGGATGGAAAACGCGTGGCCCAACCCGCTTCCTTGGCCATGACGCGGCGCACCATCGCGCCAACATCGGTCGTCGGATAATAATAGAGATGCTCCATGATGACGTTGTCGGCGTCGAAGAACGCGGCATTGCGCGCGAGGTGGACGATGTAATTGGACCACCAGCGGCGCAAGATAAATGGACCATTGACGACGATGTTTTCCGGCTTGATCCAGTCTTCGCCATGGCGCTCCACCCTGTGCTTGGGCACAGGGAACGCCGTGTAGTGCTTCAGCAATTGCGGCAGGTAAGGCGCTGGGTATTCGAGTTCTATTTCCAGCGTCAGATCGTCAAGCGCGCGCACGGCCAGATCCTCGGGGGGACGTTGGCCCGCGTTGACCGCTTCGGCGTTCCTTATTGGAAACAGGATGGAAGCGTACGGCGCCAGCATCGCCGGATTGAGAATACGGCGGAATGCAAACACAAAATCGTGCGCGTCGCATGCTTCGCCGTCGGACCAGAGCGCACGCCGCAGGGCAAAAGTCCAAGTGCGGCCATCGGCGCTGACTTCCCAACTCCGCGCCATGCCAGGCACCGGTTGCGAGTTTTCGTTCTCGGTGGTCAACCCCATGAACATGTTGCCGACGATATTGTTCTCCCAGCTCCCTGAAATCTTGTGCGGATCCAAGGAAAGCGGTTCGGCCCCATTGCAGATGTCGAGCGAGCGGCGAACCTTGTCCAAGCCAATGACGCGAGCGCTGGAACACCCCGCGACCGCGGCGGCGCTTAGCCCGCCCACGCTCAGAAGCAGCGATCTCCTGCTGGTCGGCACACTCATCGCCATCTCAACTCAGCTTCCCGGCTGACAAAGCTCGCCAGACCTCTAGAATGATCCTCCGACCAAGGGGAGCCCCAGAATGCGCATCGCCGCTTTTGTTGTTTTTGCGCTGTTTGCTTCCGTTGCGGCGGCCCAGACCCCGCCCCCGCATGGCGCCGGCGTCCTCGATCAGGTATATGCCTGCGCCGCTGTCAGCGCAGAGGCAGAGCGGCTCGCCTGTTACGACCAGGCGGTGGGCCGGCTGCGCCAAGCCCAGACGAGCGGCGAGGTCGTCGCGGTGGACCGCGCCCAGGCCGAAGAAATCGAACGCGACGCGTTCGGTTTCTCGCTCCCGAGTTTGCCGCGCCTTTTCGGCCGCGAGCGCGACGCCGAGCCGACGTTTTCGGAGTTGCAATTGGAGATCGCGCGGGTGGAGCACCGCACCAATCAGCCGGCGCGCTTCACCATGAGCAACGGACAAGTCTGGACCCAGATCGGCACCGAAGGCGTCCGCCACGTCCGCACTGGCGGGGCGGTGAGGATCAGGCGCGCGGCGCTGGGCAGCTTCCTCATGTCGGTGGAAGCGGGCGGCGCTGCTGTCCGGGTGCGGCGGACGCAGTGATGGGGAGCAGGCAATTGGCAATAGGCAAAGGGACGACTAGGCAGGGGCCATTCTTGTCTTTGTGACCGGCTATTGCCTATCGCCTATTGCCTTCATTCGGATCCAGCGCATCGCGCAGGCCATCGCCAAGAACATTCAATGCCAGCAATGTCACGAGCATCGCCAGCGCCGGAGAGACCAGCATCCAAGGCGCCACCATCATCTGGTCCGCGCCCTCCTTGATCAATTTGCCCAGCGATGTCAGCGGCTCCTGCACGCCCAGCCCGATAAAGGAGAGAAAGCTCTCGGTGAGAATGATCACCGGGATGTTGAGTGTGGCGAACACCGCGACCGGCCCCATCACATTGGGCACGATGTGGCGAAACACGATCTGCAAAGGGCTGGCGCCGGCGGCGCGCGCGGCGTCGACGAATTCCTTGCGGCGCAGGCTCAAGGTCTGCCCGCGCACGATGCGCGCCATGGTCAACCATTCGACCGCCCCGATCGCCATAAAAATCAGCAGCAGATTGGCGAGCGGATCCCTCAGCTGGACCACACTCATCAGCACAATGACAAAAAACACAAAAGGGATGGCGTAGAGGACGTCGACGATGCGCATCATGGCCTCGTCGAGCCATCCGCCCGCAAACCCAGCGATTGCGCCGTACGCCACCCCAATGGTCAGCGCCACCAGGGTCGCCGCCGCGCCGACCAACAGAGAAACGCGCAGGCCAACCAGGAGGCGCGCGACCATGTCGCGTCCGACAGTGTCGGCGCCGAGCAAGTGCAAATGCTCGAATGTCGGCGCCAGAGCCACGCGGTCAGGATAGATCGTGTCGTACTGGTGGACCCAAAGCAACGGGCCGAATATGGCAAGCAAAACAAGAAACGCCGTCGCATAGAGGCTGATCATCGCGGCGGGGTTGCGGGCCAGACGGCGACGCGCATCCTCCCAGAGCGAACGCCCCTTCGCTGGCTGGGAAGGCGCCGCCGCGATCGAAAGGTCGGTCATGGCGTTCGCGCCCGCGGATCGAGCACGCGATAGATCAGATCGGCGGCGAGGTTGAACAAAATAATCAATAACGAATAAACCAGCACGACGCCCATCACTAAAGTGTAGTCGCGCTGACTTGCCGCCAGCACAAATTGCTTTCCGATTCCCGGCAGCTGAAAAACCGTCTCGATCACAAACGATCCGGCCATCACCCCAACCAGCGCCGGAGCAAGATACGAGACCACCGGCAGGAGCGCGACTGGCAGCGCATGGCGCCAAACCACCTGCGCCTCGGGCATGCCCTTGGCGCGGGCGGTGCGGACGGCGTCGGAGCGCAACGCTTCAATCATGCTCGCGCGCATCAGCCGCGAAATGATGGCGATGAAGGGCAGCGACAATGTCAGAATCGGCAGGACGAGATATTGGATCTGAAACTCATCGCGATAGAGGCCGCTCGTCGGCAGCAGGCCCCATTCGAGTCCGAACAGCAGCTGCATCAGCGGACCGATCACAAGCGGCGGCAAGCACATGCCGAGAATTGCGAGCGCCATCACCAAATAATCTTGCACCCTATTCCGCCGCGTCGCGGCGACCATGCCGAGCGCGCCGCCCACCAGCAATGCGACGCTCATCGCCCCAATGCCCAGCAACGCGCTGGTCGGGGCGCCTTCGGCCAAGATGTCGGCGACGTCCTTGTCCTTGTAGACCATGGAGGGGCCGAGGTCAGCGCGCAGCAGACCCCCGATATAATCGGCGAGCTGCTGGCCGATGGGCTTGTCGAAGCCATAGGCGGCATCGAGGCGCGCTTCGATCGCGGCCGGGAGCTGCCGTTCCTCGGTGAACGGTCCGCCTGGCGCCGCGCGCATAAGCAAGAAAGCGCCAACGACGATGCAAAGCAGCGTC
This sequence comes from Hyphomonadaceae bacterium, assembly GCA_003526465.1. GTDB lineage: Bacteria > Pseudomonadota > Alphaproteobacteria > Caulobacterales > Aquidulcibacteraceae > Vitreimonas. The sequence continues at coordinate 2,947 of DPWD01000285.1, read as the reverse complement.
GGGATCGCGAAGAGAAGGCGTCGAAAGGCTTGCCCGAGCATTCCTAGTCCTAAGTGCGGCCGACGGGCGCGGACCCTTGCTCCCACGCCTGGCCGTGTCAACTTGAAGACAATATGACCGAGTTCCGGCGCGTGACCCCCAGTTTCGCCGTCGCCCCCCAGCTGGCGCCCGCCGACATGGCGGCCGCCGCCGCGGCTGGGTTTGGCACAATCGTAAACAACCGCCCCGATCGCGAAGCCGCTGGCCAGCCATCCGGCGCCGAAATGAGGGCGGCGGCGGAGGCGGCGGGGCTCGCTTACCATTCCCTGCCAATCAGCGGGCCGCCGCCGCCGGCGCTAATCGAAACGACCGCCCGGCTGCTGGAGACGGCCGAGAGGCCGGTCCTGGCCTATTGCAAGAGCGGAACGCGTTCCATATTGGCCTGGGCCATGGCGCAGACGGCGTCTGGCGCCCTGCGACCGGATGAGGCGCTCGCCATGGCGGCAAAGGCGGGTTACGACTTGAGCGGGGTCAGGGGAGTGTGGAAGAAATGAGCACGCTGGGCCGGTCGCTGCGTTAACTCAGCAGGGCCCAGGCGCATTTCATCAGCACCACCAAGGACAGGGCAAGCAACACAGTGCGGATGCGATCCAACACGAACATAAAAAAGCCGCCCATACGCTGTGGTAGAGCAAGCGCCATGCCCGCAGGGAGGATCACGCTTTGACCGACACATCCTCGCGCGCATTTCAGACCTCCGGCCCGATCTGGTTCCGGGATTTCGAATGGGGGCTGACCGGCCTCACGGTGCGCAAGACCGGCGCGCGGGTGCCCTATTCGCCCTCGATCCTCAAAGAGGTCTCCGCGTTCTTCCGCTTTTTTTTCGCCGCCCATAGCATTGAGCGCGCAAGTCCTGGATTCACCATTTACTTCACGCCCGAGCGCGCGCGGCCCTGGTATCTGATCTGGCCGGTTGCGCGCGCGGCTGGCGCGAGGCTTGCGCGCGATGCCGCTTCCGCCGACGTGGTGATGCAGTTCGAAGACGCCACCTATAGTCCCAATCAGGCGCCCACGCGGCTGAAGGCCGGCGCGAAATTGATCAATTTCGGCTGCGCCGACGTCTCCAAGTCCCACGTCGCGCGCGCCTCTGGACTGGCGTTCGGCTATCCGCTCGCCGTTGATCCGCTTAGCCATGTCGGGCCGGCGGTCGAGAAATCGGAGATCAACGCGGCCCATGACGGGCGCATCGTGCAATGTCCTACCCAGCCGATGCCGGGACGCGTGTATCAGCGCGTGGTCGATAATCGCGGCTTCGACCCCAATTTCGTCGACGATCTGCGCACCTGCACAATTGGGGGCAAACCGGCCTGCGTCTTCATCAAGCGCCGCCCCGTAACCAAGCGCTTCGTCAACACGAATACCGAGGTGCTGCTGCGAGCGCCGGAAGAAGTCTTCTCGCCGGAAGAATTGAGCAAGATCGGGGCGTTCACCCAGGCGATTGGGTTGGACTGGGGCGGTGTGGATGTGCTGCGCGACCGAAGCGACGGCAAACTCTACATTGTCGACGCCAACAAAACCGACATGGGGCCCCCGATCACGCTCAATCTTCCCGACAAGTTGAAGGCGGTCCGAATGCTTGCAGCGGCGTTCCGCGCATTCGCGCGCGGAACTGCGAACTGAAGCGGAGCGGGCTCACACCATGGCGCACAGAATCGCGTTTCTGCGCGACATGGATTTCGCCTATGGCGAGGCGCAGCGCGTCAGCCCGCTGATCCGGCGTGTGGTGGCCAACAATCCCGGACCATTCACCTTTACGGGCACCGGCGTCTACATCATCGGCCAGGGCGAAGTTGCGCTCATCGATCCGGGACCCGACACGCCCGAGCACATCGACACGCTCATGCGCGCGCTTGGCGATGAGCGCCTTACCCATATCTTCGTCACCCATTTCCACATGGACCACAGCCCCGCCGCGCGCCCGCTGGCCGAACGCACCGGCGCGAAAATCCACGCCAGTTCCATTCCCCTGATCGAAAGCGATTGCGACAGCGTGCGCATGGAAGCCGGCGACGATGGCGAGTTCACGCCCGATGTCACCGTGCGCGATGGCGACCGCTTCAGCGGGCCAGGATGGACTATCGAGGCGGTCGCCACGCCAGGTCATACCTCCCACCACACCGCCTACGCGCTGGTTGAAGAATGCGCGCTGTTCACCGGCGATCACATCATGGGCTGGTCAACCACCATTATCGGCCCGCCCGACGGCGACATGAGCGCCTATCTCGACAGCCTGGTGAAAGTGCGCGACCGCGGCTACGATACGCTGTGGCCAACGCACGGGCCCCCGATCCGCGAACCGCGCCCCTTTGTTCAATCCTATCTCGACCACCGGCTCGACCGCGAGGCGCAGGTCATTGACCAACTCGCTGGCGGTAAAAGGTTGATCAAGGATATGGTCGCGGAGATGTATGCCGACGTGGACAAGCGCCTCCACCCGGCCGCCTGCCACTCGGTGTTGGCGCATATCATCCGCTTGATCGAGCTTGGCCGCGCCGGCTGCGAAGGGCCGCCCTGCGTTGACAACGAATATTGGCTCAAGCGCGCTTGAACGCTAAGCAGGCGACTAAAGCAACGGACTTTAAATTCGCCTCAACTTGATGGCGATTGCGGAGCGAATTTAAAGTCCATCAGTTGCTTTAGAAACTTTTGAATTTAAAGCGTCTTCCTGGCCTTAAATGCGACTACCAGATCGATCCAAGCCCTGAGTCGCATTTAAGGCCAGACGCTTTAGCTCTTAATCTATATGCTCATGCTTTAGCCGGTCTNNCATTTAAGGCCAGACGCTTTAGGAGCTTGGCTTGGATACGCCTGACGACATCCTTTCGCTGAACGCGCCGCCGCGGGTCGTACCCCCGCTCTATCCTGGGGACCCCGCGCCTTGGGTTCGCATCCCGTCCGATCTCAATCC
>DPWD01000051.1 GCA_003526465.1 Hyphomonadaceae bacterium | reverse complement strand
CCCCGTAAACGGGGGAGGAAAACAGCGCATCAAGCGAGCGCACTTCCCCCCGCACCACCTCAATACGCGAATGCGCTTCCAGCGCCGTGGTCACCGCATCGGCAAACACATCCCGGTCCACCGCCAGCGCACTTCCTGCCGGCACCTGCGCCGGTCCCGCGCACGCCATCACCAGCGATCCGAGCCGGCGCATTTCTTCGTGCAGCAGCCCCACCGCGTTGCCGCGCCAATCGTCGGAACGGAACGAATTGGAGCAGACAAGCTCAGCGAACTTGGCCGTCTGGTGCGCTTCGGTCGTCAGCGCGGGCCGCATTTCGTGCAGCACCACGGGAACGCCGGCATTCGCCAGCGCCCAGGCGGCTTCCGAGCCGGCGAGGCCTGCGCCAATCACGTGGACAGCTTTCATGGATTTGCTTCTGAACCGAACCCCAAATCGGTTCAAGGCTCGCCAAAGCACGCGAGTTTGGGCATGAAGCGGGCGCAGGAGGACCCATGGCGGAAGCAGGCAAGGTGCCGGTGACAGAATGTGTTGGCGCGGCGCTCAGGTTTGTGCGCGCTAATCTCCGGCTTATCGCGACAATGTCGGCGCTTGGCGCATTAGCGGGGACGCTATTCTCCGCGATCGGGCTCTTTGTAGCGCCGCTTTCGCTCCCGGCCATGCTGGCCTCGGGCCTGGCGCAGGCCATCGTTTACGCCGCATTCATTCGTGTCGCGATGGGCGAGCCGGATTTGGCGTCGCAACGGCTTGTCGGCGACGGTCTGCTGGTTTGGGCGGCGATGGCGGTGATTGGCTTTTTTCTGTTTATCGTGCTCACGCTTGGGGTTTTTGCCGCCGCGATCGCGCTCGCGGCGGGGCCGATTGCGCCTTACATTAGCGAGCTTCAGGCGGCCGGCGACGACCAGGAAGCGGTGGTCGCCATCATGGTGCGGTTCTCCGAGGAAAATCCCGGCGCCCTTTTGGCGCTCACGGCGTTTTTCGGCGGCATCTGGCTGTTGCTGACGTCGCGGCTCTACCTTGCCGCGCCCGCGAGCATCGAGGCCAAGCGCGTCATGGTGTTCGACACTTGGAAGGCGACCAAGGGCGCCATGCTGCGGATTTGCGCGGCGCGTCTTTTGTTGCTGTTGCCCGCTTATCTGCTGGTCAGCGCGCTCTCGTACTTGTTTGGGCGTGCGCTAGGCATAGACACTATGGACTTCAATGCTGTGGCGGCCGCGGCGCAAGCCAACCCGGTGGGCGTGCTCGGCTACACTCTCGGCGCAAGCTTCGTCACTCTCGCGGCCTATTCGTCTTTCGAGGCGGGGCTTTCGGCCTACCTGTATCAGGGCTTGAAGCCGGCGCAGCCCGCCTCGACCGACTCATGAGCCTGGTTTAGGCTCGCTCTTTCCCATGGCGTCTCAGCGCTCCTACGTCGCCGACCTGCTTCGGCTTGCCGGTCCGGTCGCGCTTGCGCGGCTGGGGATCATCGGCATGGGGTTGGCCGATGTGATCGTCGTTGGTCAACTCGCGCCGGATGAATTGCCGCACCAGGCTCTCGGCTGGGCGCCTACCGCTGTATTTCTGGTCACCGCCATCGGCCTGTTGCAGGGCGTGCAAGTGCTGGCCGCGCGCGCCATGGGCGGGGGCAACCTGCAGGGCGCGGGCGTTGCGTTGCGGCGCGGGCTTATGCTTGCCTTGTTCGCGGGCGTGGTCTCAGCAGCCGCCATGTGGGCGGCGGGCAAGGCGACATTCACCGTGTTCGGCATCGGCGAAGAACTAGCCGCGCCTTCGACGCCGGTGATGCAAGTGCTAGCGCTCTCCATCCCGCTACATCTGCTTTATGTTGCGGGAACGTACTTTCTCGAAGCGATCAAGAAGCCGGGAATTTCCACGGCGGTGATGTGGGCCGCCAACATCGTCAACCTTTTGCTGAATCTCTGGTGGGTGCCCGAGCATGGCGCCATCGGCTCTGCCTGGGCGACGGTCGCGGCGCGCGTGTTTCTGGCTGGCGTTTTGCTGCTCTGCATTTTCCTTTTGCGCGACGGCGTAGCCCTTGGCGTGCGTTCGGCGCGCGGCGCCACAGGCCCCAGCTATGCAGCTCTGTTGGCGGTGGGGATCGCAGCCGGTGTGAGCCAGTTGGTGGAAGCCGGCGCATTCTCGGCGATGACAGTGATTGCTGGCCGGATCGGCCCGCAAGTGGTGGCGGCCTATCAGATATTGCTGAACCTGATGGCGTTTGTGTTCATGATCGCGCTTGGCCTTTCGACCGCAACAGCGGTGCTGGTCTCGGAGGCGGTAGGACGAAGCGCGGCGAAGGATGCAACCCGCGCCGGCTGGACCGGGATAGGGCTCAATGCCCTGGCGATGCTGATCTGCGCGGCGGGGATTGTCGCGTTCGCGCCGCAGATCGGGCGCGCCTACACGGCCGATACAACACTGGCGGCGTTGATCGCGTCCTTGATGTGGGTCTGCGCGCTGGCGCTGCATCCCGACGGCGCGCAAGTGGTAGCCGCATCGGCCCTGCGCGCGCGCGGCGACAATTGGTTCCCCACCTGGAGCCACATCTTTGCGTACGCGGCAGTGATGCCGGTGCTTGGCTATTGGTTGGCGGAGCGCGAAGGCATGGGCGTGGCCGGCTTGTTGTTTGCGATTGTGTGGGCAAGCGTGGCGAGCGCGTTGGTGTTGCTGCTGCGCTGGCGGGCGTTGACAAAGTGAAATGTTTGCTCCCCCGCCTGCGGGGGCTGTCAGCGCGCGAAGCGCGATGACTGAGGGGCGGGTCGCGCACTGTCCCCTCCGGCTCGCTAGGCTCGCCACCTCCCCCGCTCGCGGGAGAGGAAAGGGGCGCCCGATGGAATCAAGCCCCCAGCACCCAGCCTTCTTCCTGCTCCACAATCTCGCGCCGCGCGTCGCCCCGGGGCGGGCCGAATAGCGATCCGAGCTGACCCTTCTCGTCCAGCGCGTTGAAGCGTTCGCAGACACCGCGCACCTGCGCTTGATCCTTTATCTCCCCGGCGCCCGGCTTCGCGGCGTAGAGGCTCGGATAGATTTCCGCGAACACCGCATCGATGCCGGCGATGTCAGCGCCCGCGAGCGGCCGCCAGCCGGTCTCGAACGGCCAGATCTTTGCGGTGCGCGCATCGCGCAAGCGCTTGACCACGGGCATGCCGGTGAGCGCCTGTCCGCCCACCGAGCCTTGGTAGTAAAGCTTCCAGATCGAAGCAGCGGTCTTCAGCGCCTCCTCGCAGAAGCGCAGCTCCGGCAGATCGCCTGGCCCATGCTCGCGCGCGCGCTTGGCCGAGAGCATGGTTTGCTCATCGCGTGCGGGCGCGCCCCAGAACGGGAAAGCGCTGCCGGTAAGCAGGCGGTTCATCTTGGCGCCCACCTGGAAGCGGTTGTTGGAATTGTCGGGCTTGTCCTTCACTTCCTTGGCGACGAAATTGAGCAGCGCCCGCCATTGCGGGCCCTCCAGGTGCAGCACCGCCGCGGTTCCGCGCGGAAAGGCGAGCGGGAAATCGAAGCCCACCAGCACGCGCTCGCTTTTGCGCTTGAGTTCGTCAAGGATGGCATTGAGCAGCTTCTCCGCCTCGGCGCGAGTTGCTGGATTGTGCGCCTCGAACGCCATCTGGAAGCGCACATTGCGCTTCAACACGCCGACCCAGACGGAATCGGCGCCGGTGGTCGGCTTGGACGCCGCGCTCCAGTCGACGGCGACATAGGCTTGGAAGAGGCGAGCGCTCATCAGAGTTAAGCGAGCTTGACCAGCATCTTGCCGGTGTTGGCGCCGGCGAAGAGGTTTAAGAATGCTTTTGGCGCGCTGGCGATGCCGTTCTCAACCGTCTCTTCCCACTTGATCTTGCCGTCCTTGATCCATTGGGTCATCTCGGCGCGGAATTGGTCGCGCATGTCGAAATGGAACGCGACGATGAAGCCCTGCATCTTGATGTTCTTGCCGACGATGTACATGAGGTTGCGCGGACCCGGCGGGGGCTCGGCGGCATTGTACGCCGAGATCATGCCGCATTCGACGAAGCGGGCGAACGGGCGGGCGACCTCCAGCGCTACTTCCAGATGCTCGCCGCCGACATTATCGAAATAAATGTCAATGCCGTTGGGCGCGGCGGCGCGCACCGCTTCAAGCAAATTGCCGCAAGTCTTGTAATTGACCCCAGCATCGACCCCCACGGATTTGAGCCAGTTCAATTTTTCATCGCTGCCAGCGGAGGCGACCACCTTGCAGGCGCGCAGCTTGGCGATCTGGCAGACGACAGAACCCACTGCGCCCGCGGCGCCGGAGACAAAAACTGTATCGCCCGGCTTGGGTTCGCCAATGCGTTGCAGCCCCGCATAGGCGGTCAAGCCCGGCATGCCCAACACGCCGAGATAAGCTTGCGGCGGCACGTTCTCCGCAGGCAATTTCTGCAGCGCCGCGCTAGGGGCAACGAACGCGTCGCGCCAGCCCAGCATGGATTCGACGAGGTCGCCCGGCTTGAAGTCGGGATGATTGGACTGCTCTACCCGCCCGATGGCCCCGCCCTGCAGTGCTTCGCCGAGTTGGAACGGGGGCACATAGCTCGGGCGGTCGTACATGCGTCCGCGCATGTACGGATCGACCGACATCCACAGGTTTCGCACCAGCACTTCGCCCGCGCCTGGCGCCGGCAGGGACGTCTCCACCAGTTCGAAATTCTCCGCCGTGGGCAGCGCGATCGGTCGGCTCTTTAGCCGTACTTCATGAATTTTGGCGGACATCTCGGCCCCTTCTGTGTCGGCGCCACCCTAGAACGGCGCGCCGGCAATTTCCAAGCGGAACCGTTGACTGGACGGGGGCGAGCCGACGCCGCATAAGGCGCGGTTCAAAGGAGCCTAAGCTAACAAGATGTCCATCCGTCTCCGCTTCGCGCCGTCGCCCACTGGGCGGCTGCATGTCGGCAATGTCCGCACGGCGCTGATGAATTGGCTGTTTGCGTTGCGGGAAGGCGGCCAGGTGCTGTTGCGCATCGATGACACCGATCTCGCACGCTCGACCAAGGAGTTCGAGCAAGGGATCGAGGACGACCTGACCTGGCTCGGCCTCAAATGGCACGAGCGGGCGAACCAATCGCACCGGTTCGACGTGTACGAAAAGGCGGCGGAGGGGCTAAAGGCGGCGGGGCTGCTCTATCCGTGCTACGAAACCGAGGAAGAACTCGATCGCAAGCGCAAGATCGCGCAAGCGACCGGCAAGCCGCCGGTCTACGATCGCGCCGCGCTGAAGCTCACGCAAGCGGAGCGCGCCAAGCTGGAGGCGGAGGGGCGCAAGCCGCATTGGCGATTCAAGCTTTCCGGTGCGCGCAAGGATTGGGTCGACCTGGTGCGCGGGCCGCAATCGATCGACACCGCTTCGCTGTCGGATCCGGTGCTGATCCGCGAAGACGGCGCGTTTCTTTACACGTTGCCTTCGGTGGTCGACGATGTGGAGTTCAAGATCACCCACATCGTGCGCGGGGAAGATCACGTCACCAATTCCGGCGTCCAGATCGAGATATTCGAGGCGCTGGGCGGAGAGGTTCCCGCGTTCGGGCATTTCCCGTTGCTTGTGGGGGCCGACGGCAGCGCCTTGTCCAAACGCATTGGTTCGCTCGGCGTGGGCGAGCTTGCGGCCGACGGCTACGAGCCGGTCGCCATTCTTTCGCACCTCGCCAAGATCGGCACCTCCGATCCGGTTGAAGCGCGCCTGAGCATTGACCAACTCGCCGAAGAGTTTGCGTTCGAGAAGATAGGCCGCGCGCCCGCACGCTTCGATCCGGAGGAGCTGAAACGCGTCAACGCGGCGGTGCTGCATCAATTGGGCTACATCGCGGTGGAGCCGCGTCTGGCTCAGTTCGGCGCGGCCAAGGGCGAGGCGTTCTGGAGCGCGGTGCGGGCCAATCTCGTGCTATTGCCGGACGTGAAGGAATGGGTGCGCATTGTCGAGGGACCGATTGAACCAGTCGTGGCCGATCCCGCTTTCGCCAGCGTCGCCGCCGAGTTGTTGCCGAAAGGCGCCTACGATGCTTCGAGTTGGAGCGCCTTCACCAATGCGGTGAAGGAGAAAACCGGGGCCAAGGGCAAGGCTCTGTTCATGCCTTTGCGCCAGGCGCTGACCGGCATGGACCACGGCCCGGAGATGGCCGCGCTATTTCCGCTGATCGGCGAGGAACGCGCGCGCAAGCGGCTCCAGGGCATGGCGGCATAAGGTCCGAATCCGGCGAGACGCGGGGCGCGGAATTGGGCTAGAACCAGCCCATGCTCGACGCTGACATCTGCCACGCCGCGTGCGACGCCAAGGACCGCCGCTTTGACGGGCGGTTCTATATCGGTGTGGCTTCCACCGGCATTTATTGCCGCTGCATCTGCCCCGCGCGCCTGGTCAAGCGCAGCAATCGTTCGTTCTGGCCTTCGGCGGCGGCGGCGGAAGCGGCGGGATTTCGTCCGTGCTTGATTTGTCGGCCAGAACGTGCGCCGGGGCTCGCGCCCATCGATGCGCCGGCGCGGCTAGCGGCGGCGG
>DPWD01000363.1 GCA_003526465.1 Hyphomonadaceae bacterium | reverse complement strand
GCTCTGGCGCGCGCCTCTCGGCGCGCAGGCGCCTGTCGCGCCCGCCGCGCACTATCGGCTCGAACCGGGCTATTCGCTGACCGCACTCGACCGGCTGCCCGACGGCGATTTCGTCGCGCTTGAACGCTTCTATGCGCCCATAATTGGCGCGCGCGCGCGCATCGCGCGCTTCTCCGAACAAGCGTTAGCGGCGGGNNGGCGACGTTATCGAAGCGGCTGAATTAGCGAACATCGAAGCGCCCGCGCCGGTGGACAATTTCGAAGCCATCGCGGCGATCGCCATGCCGGACGGCGCCACCCGCGTGTACATTCTCTCCGACGACAATTTCAGCCACCGCCAGCGAACCTTGCTGCTGGCGTTCGACTTGCCCGCGCGAGAGGCGGACTTCAGCGAACGCACCGCGCGATTCGAGCGCGCACCGGAGGACCGCGTAAGCCGTGTCCCAGCCTCCAGCGGTGGGCGCTAAGCCACCCGCACCGATCGCTCCGCGGCGCCGGGTTGAACGTATCTCGATGGCTTCACCGCGTGGAGGATGAAACAATTTTCGTTCGGACCGCGTTGAATGGAGTGAATATCGAAATCAGCCTGGTAGAATGGACGATAATCCGTCATCGGCGTGACGCCGCATTGCCGCTGGTATTCCGGCTGTTTCAGGAACACGAGTGACTCAAGCATGATGAGGCGTGTGTGGCCGGGATCGGCCCACGCCCAAACGCTCTCAGCGCTCGGCGTTATGCCGGCAAAATATCCGCCTGGCTTGAGGATGCGCCAAATCTCGGAAAAAAAAGAAAGGAAGGCGCGCCAGTCGCCTTGGGCGCCAAAGTGCTCAAGCGTATGATAGGCGTGCACTTCATCAAATTCATTGTCCTGGAATGGCAGCGGCAGATTGTTCAAATCCCACACCACGTCGGGATTGCAGGTCGAGTTAAAATCGAGCGTGACGAGGTTTTCACTCCACTGCGGCGAGCCATCGCAAATCAGACGTTTCCAGGCTTGATGTCCCGCGCGTCCGGCGCCCAGCAGCAATTCCCGCATCGATGTGGCCCCCACGTTTCCAGCGACCGCGCGCGAAGTCAGATCGGCGCCGAATCGTCGCCGCACGGCGAGTGGGAAGATTCGCCCGCTCGCGTTTCGATCTCGTTAACCGCGCCTGGCGTCGCCCACAAACAATGCCCCACCCATCCCCGCGGATTCGCCCCGGGGGATGGGTGGTGAGCAATCTTTGGACCGTTGATATTACTCCGCCGCGATCGCCGCGGCCTTGATGTCCGTGAGCGCCGCCGCGTTGATGCCGAAATTGATGGTTTTCAGATAGGCGATGCCATCAGCGGCGATGGAATCGCCGACCATGTCGGTCCCTTCGGCCTCGAATTCTTCGAAGCTAACATAAGTGGCGTAGAAGCTCTTGGTGCGCTCGGTGATGATGCCGGCGTTCCACAAGGTCTTCACCAGCACGCGGAAGATGTTGGCGCTTTCCTTCATGTGCTCGCGGCGGGCTTCGTCGGTGGCGACCTCCTGGAAACCTTGCATCACTTTATCGGGATCGAGGCCGAAATCGGCGTAGATCGCGGTCATCTGGTGCGGCGCGACCAAGTTGAACAACAGCGTCTGGAAGCAATGCGCGGCCCAGTTCTCGACGATCTCGTGCTCTTCTTTGGAGAGCTTCGGGATGGTGCGATCTGCCCAGATCTTCCCGAACTTGTGGTGAAACGCCTCGTCGGTCATCACCAGCTGCGTGAGCTTCTTGGCGAGGGGATCGTCCCATTCCTTGAAGATGGTGGCGAAAGCGCCCATGGCGAGACCCTCGACGAGCATCTGCATGCCGACGATCTTCTTGTACACCTCCGGCGCGTGCACGATTTCCTTCAACAGCTCCGCGAGCACGGTGCCGCACGGCAGCGGCGTGCCCCAGCGGGCGATGATATATTTCGCGAACGCCGTGACATGGCGGCCCTCTTCGCGCGTTTGGTTCGCTGCGTATTCCTGCGCGCCGGGATCGCGCAGCACGTGGCACAGCGAAGCGGAGAGGTTCAGCGCGCCCTGCTCGCCGTGCAGGATCGAAGACATAACCCAGCGCCCGACCTGGCTCTTGAAGCGGATGCGCTCGGCTGGCTTGTCGGCAAAGAAGTTGGTGACGTAATCGGTCTGCAGCGCCGGCACGAGCACATCGGGAATGAAGTCGGTTGTGTCGGGATCGAAGTCGTCGTTGAAGTCGATGTATTTCGGATCGAGCGGATCCCAGAAATGGTCGTGGGTGGCGGAGATGATTTTATCGAAGGCCGAAGAGCGGGAGAGGTGGCGATCGATCGCCAGCATCGGCGCGAAATCGTCCGGCGCCACGGCGTCGTAGACTTCGTCCTTGGTGATCTGGCGCACGCTGGGCATGTGGGCGGAATCGGCCATCGCGTCTCTCCGAAATGGGGCCTAGCGGCCCTTCGTGAATTTTGGCGCTAAAATACCAGCTTCGTCGCGGGTTTCAAGAAAAATGACGCAGGCGTCAACTTAATAATCGGCTAGTGTCCGGAGCGCCATGGCCCTGCCCCCCTCCCTTGACGATCTGGAAGCCTTGACCCGCGAAGCTTGGGACGGGCTGCCGCAAGCGTTCCGAGCGCTCGCGGGCAGCGTCGTATTCCGCATCCAGGACTGGCCCGAGGAGGACCTGCTGGCGGAGATGGAGATCGACGATGCCCTTGACCTGACCGGACTTTACCAGGGCGTCGATCTGACCCAGGCCTCCATCGAGGACCCCGCTCCACCGACCCCAATGGTGTTCCTCTATCGCCGTCCGATCCTGGAAGAATGGGTCGAGCGCGGCGATATCGCCCTGCCCGACCTGGTCGCCCACATCCTGATCCACGAGATCGGCCACCATTTCGGGCTAAGCGACGAGGCGATGGATGCGCTGCTGGAGGGAGAGCACTGACGCGGAAGGCGCCCAGTCAGCCCCGCAACACTCCGCCCGTGGCCTTCATCACCGCGCTCACGATCTTCGCGCTCACCGCTTCGATCTCCGCATCGGTCAGCGTTTTCTCGCGCGGCTGCAGCGTCACCTCTATCGCAAGCGACTTCTTCCCCGCCGCCATGCGCTCGCCGCGATAGACGTCGAACAGCGAGACATCGGCGATCAGCGCCTTGTCCGCCCCGAAAGCGGCGCGCACGAGGTCAGCCGCCGCCACGCTATCGTCCACCACAAACGCAAAGTCGCGCGTCAGCGGCTGCAACTCGATCTTTTCGAGCGGCGGCTTGCCCCGCCCGCCTTTGGCGCGCGGGCTGGGGAGCGCGTCTACGAAAATCTCGAACGCCAAAGCCGGCGCTTCCACGTCGAGCGTCTTGAGTGCACGCGGGTGGATTTCCCCGAAGAGCGCCATGATCTTGTTCCCAAGCCGCAGCGCGCCTGCCTTGCCCGGGCGCCAATGCGCGGGGACCTCGCTTGAAGTCTGCAGCGACGCGACAGGCGCGCCGATGGCTTCCAGCACTGTCAGCACATCGCGCTTCACATCGAATATGTCGGGAATATGCGCGGCGCGCCAATGCCGGGGCGGACGCGCGCGCCAAACCGCCGCGATGACGCGCTGCTGGCCGGCATCGGTATCGTCGAGATAGATCGGCCCGGCCTCGAACAAGCGCGCATCGTCGAAGCCGCGATCGGCGTTCTTCTGCGCGGCAACGAGCAGATTGGGCAGCGCCGAAGGCCGCATGCAATCGAGGTCCGATGAGATCGGGTTGGCCAGCATCAGAAGCTCGCCGCCGCCGCCGAACGCTTGCGCATGCGCGCGCGCGCAGAAGCTCCATGTCACCGCCTCGTTGTAGC
>DPWD01000140.1 GCA_003526465.1 Hyphomonadaceae bacterium | reverse complement strand
CATGGCCATGGCTTCGGCCGCCGTCAGGGCGTCATTGCGGCGCACCTCGATGGTCGCGCCCAGCTCGCCGAGAAAGTGGTACAGATTGTAGGTGAAACTGTCGTAGTTATCGATTAGCAGAAGCATTTCAATTGCCTAACCAAATATCTTCAGCGCCCCACTGAGGACCCCTGCGTCATCTTATACCAGCTTGCTGGAAGGGACGGAAGCGAACCAACCCCTTAGGCCAACCGCGTTTGCCTGCAAATAAGCTCCTTGACCTTCCAGTGACTGGAAACCTTATGTTGAGTGCCTGTACTTCATCGTGCCGGGTGCCCGCCAGGGGACCGGCCAGGCTCTAAGGGTAAGAAAATCATGGCTGAAGGCGGCAAGCAGGCGCAGGGATCCGCACCCACGCACACCCACGGTCATGACCATGCCCATTGCGCGCATGAGCCCAAGGCGGCGCCGGCGCCGCACAATCACGGGGATCATGGTCACGGGGAATATGGTCACGCGGATCAGAACAAAGAGGCCGCCGGTTGTTGTCATGGGCGCGGGCAAGGCGACTGCGCGCATGAGCCCAAGGCGACGCTCGCTGCAACCAGCCACGAGAACCATGACCACTCGGCTGGTGGAAGCTGCCATGGCCACGATCACGGCGACCATCATGGGCATAGCCACGGCGGTGCCGGCAAGGCTGCCCAGGGCTTGCCGCCGGGTACCTACATCTGCCCCATGTGCCCGGGCGTGGAAAAGGATGGGCCGGGCGCCTGTCCGACATGCGGCATGGCCCTGGAGCCAGCCTCGCCGGTGCTGCCCACCCGGACCACCTACACGTGCCCGATGCATCCCGAGATCGTGCGCGAGGGTCCTGGCGCGTGCCCGATCTGCGGCATGGCGCTCGAACCCATGATGCCGTCGGCCGGCGCGGGTCCCAATCCCGAACTGATCGACATGTCGCGCCGCTTCTGGATCGGCGCCGCCCTCGCGCTTCCGGTTCTGGCGCTTGAGATGGGCCGCCCCTTTCTGGGCGTTGACCGCATCGTGCCGCCGCATTGGAACGGCTGGCTGCAGTTCTTTCTCGCGACACCGGTCGTGTTGCTGGCTGGCTGGCCTTTCTTCGAGCGCGGCTATCAATCGCTGAAGACGCGCACCCTCAACATGTTCACGCTGATCGCGTTGGGCACGGGTGTGGCCTGGATCTATAGCGTCGTCGCATTGTTCGCGCCTTCGGCGTTTCCACCGGCGTTCCGCGACGAGCACGGTCTGGTGGCGGTCTATTTCGAGGCTGCCGCGGTCATCACCGTGCTTGTCTTGCTAGGGCAGGTGCTCGAACTGCAGGCCCGCGAGCGCACCGGTGGCGCCATTCGCGCGTTGCTGGATCTCGCACCGAAGACCGCACGCCGGCTTCGAGACGGCGCCGAGGAAGAGGTTGCTTTGGACCGGATCGCCGTGGGTGACCGGCTCCGTGTTCGCCCGGGCGAGAAAATCCCGGTCGACGGGACTGTCGTCGATGGACGCACCAGCGTCGACGAGTCGATGGTCACGGGCGAATCCATGCCGGTTACGCGCGAGGTTGGCGAACGCGTGATCGGCGGCACGGTCAACCAGACCGGTGCTCTCATTATCGAGGCCCAGCGCGTTGGCGCCGACACCATGCTGTCGCGCATCGTGCGGATGGTCGCCGAGGCGCAGCGCTCACGAGCGCCCATTCAGCGCCTCGCCGATCGCGTTGCGGGATTGTTCGTCCCGGCCGTCATCGTCGTCGCCGCGGTCGCGCTCGTCGCTTGGTGGATCGTTGGCCCACCGCCGGCGCTTTCCTACGGATTGATCGCAGCTGTCTCGGTGCTCATTATTGCTTGTCCGTGCGCCCTCGGCCTGGCGACGCCGATGTCGATTATGGCGGGCGTTGGTCGAGGCGCGCGCGCCGGCGTGCTCATCAAGAACGCGGAGGCGCTCGAGCGCTTCGAGAAAGTCGATACACTCGTTCTCGACAAGACGGGCACGCTGACCGAAGGGAGGCCCGCCGTCGTGGCGTTGCGCGTCGCCGCCGGCCAAGACGAGCGCACGCTGCTTCAACTGGCAGCTAGCCTTGAAAACCGCAGCGAACATCCACTTGCCAACGCAATCGTCGCCAAGGCGCGGGAAGAAGGCGTCCCCTTGAGGGAACCTTCAACGTTCGACTCGCCGACCGGCAAAGGCGTCATCGGTGTCGTCGACGGTCGAGGTCTCGCCATTGGTGCTGAGCGGTATCTGCGCGAACTCGATGTCGATGTGGGCGCGCTGCAGGAAGAAGCCGACAAAATGCGCCGCGATGGAGCAACGGCGATTTACGTGGCGATCGATGGAGCTGTCGCCGGCGTCATCGGCATCGCGGACCCGGTCAAGAAGACCACTGCCCAGGCGTTGCAGCGCTTGCGAGAGGAAGGACTGCGCTTGGTGATGCTCACCGGCGACAACCGGACGACTGCCGAAGCAGTCGCCAGTATGGTCGGCATTGATGCGGTAGAGGCCGATGTGTTGCCCGAGCACAAGGCCGAGATTGTCACGCGCCTGAAGAATGAAGGGCGAGTCGTGGCCATGGCGGGCGACGGCGTGAACGATGCCCCAGCGCTCGCCGCCGCCGACGTCGGTATCGCCATGGGGGGCGGCACGGATGTCGCTATAGAAAGCGCCGGCGTCACGCTCTTGCACGGCGACCTCGGCGGCATCGTGCGCGCGCGCGTGATTTCTCGCGCCGTGATGCAAAACATCCGGCAGAACTTGTTCTTCGCTTTTGCCTACAATGTCGCCAGCATACCGATCGCCGCGGGCTTACTTTACCCGCTCACGGGCACGCTGCTCTCGCCAATGATTGCCGCGCTTGCCATGGCGCTGTCCTCGGTGTCGGTGATCGCGAACTCCCTGCGTCTGGGCTCGCTCAGAGTCTGACGCCCCGTGCAAAAGAAGCCGCGCTCATGGCGCGCTACACGCGTGCCGTCGCACGCAACGGATACGTCCGCCGTTTCATCGATCTGTTGAAAGCGGGGGACGAGCTCATAAACATCGGTGGCCCGCGTGCGGCGCTGGCCGGGCTATCGTGTTCTGAAGCCGGCGGTGGGGGCGGGCAGAACTCGAGCGGCAGGTCTGACGGCGGCGTGGGGGCGCCGGGCTGAACCGTACCGGAGTGGTGGGCCTGGAGGGACTCGAACCCCCAACCAGACCGTTATGAGCGGCCGGCTCTAACCATTGAGCTACAGGCCCGCAGCCAAGCGGGGTGGGCGGCATGTGTCGCCTGGCGCTACCGCCGTCAAGTCCGGAGCGCCGGCGCGGCAATCGGCGCGGGGGCGAAAGCCTAGCATTTGCCGTTATTTGCGCTGAAACAAGGCGCCTGAGCAGGGCGTGGCGGAGCTTGAGGGAGCCCGCTTTATGGATGGAGTGAAGATCATGCGCATGAAAATCGTCACCGCGGCGCTCGCGAGCGCAATTCTGCTGGCGGGCTGTGAAACCGGGGGCGCCTATGGCGGCGGCCCTCCGCGCACGCAATTGTC
>DPWD01000030.1 GCA_003526465.1 Hyphomonadaceae bacterium | reverse complement strand
GGCGGGAACTGTCCGCCTGGTGCAATCAGCTCGGCGCGCCGGTGATCTGGACGCTGCACCATGGCCCGCGCGAGCTCGCCCGCGGCTTTGATCTCGCGGACGTGATGCCCGCGCTGGAGCGCCCGCAATGAACCGCGCCGAGCAAGACGCGATCGTCGCCGGCCTCGCGCTTGGCGCCCTCTTCCTCGCCGGTTTCATCATCGGAGCGCTGCCATGACCAACCCCAATACCGTGTTTTTCGTCGTAAACGGCAAGCGTATTTCGCTGGCCGCCTTCCTCGCGATGGACGCGGCGACTGTAGAGACCGTCGACGCAAGCGGCTGCACCGCGCTCCAAGGGTGGGAAATCATAGACGCCGGCGCGGACTCGCGCTGCTACGGCTTCACGGGCGTCAAGATTCGCGGCGAATGGCGGGTCATCGCGGGGTGTCGCAATTTGACGCCAGCGGCCGCGCTTCGCCATTGGGGGCCTGAAGGCGCGAGCAACAGGCCCGATTGCCTTGAGCTTGTTCAGAAGATTGTCGCCGAGATGGCGGTGGCGATATGAGCCAGCCTTTGCCCACCGCGCCAGCCGATCTATTGCCCGCGCCGCTTGCCGATCTGCTTGCAGACGCCGCAATCTGGCCGGCGAAGCTGCGCACGATGACGGAGATCGTCGTCGCCGAAGCGCATCGGCTTCAAACCGCCGGCGACACGCGCGGCGCGTTGCGTCTGATCGAGATGAAGGGCCTGCAGCTTGACCGCTATCTCGGTGAGGCGCCGGGGGACGAAGCCAAGCTCGACGCGATGATTGCGGACGGCATCGATGCAACTTGGCTGCGCATCGCGATCAATTGCTACGCGCGCGCGGCGGTGGCGTTGGGCGACGAGATTTATCGCACCCCCGCCGAGCGCGCGCACATCGCCACGGTGCTGCACCAATTGGGGCTCGCGCGCTGATGGGCCTTGATGTTTCCGCGTGGGCGCGGCTGGTGCGCATTGAAGGTGAGCCCGACGATGAGATGATCGGCGAAGGCGAAGTCGTCAGGGTTCACGCATCGTCGGAGTTTCCGGGACGCACGATCGGCCTGAAAGACGGCTGGTATCGTGGCGAGACGTTGCAGTTTGGGGACTTCTGGTCGTTCCGAGCCGGCTCTTACTCCGGCTACAACACATGGCGCGACCAGCTCGCGAAGCTCGCGGGCTACGCCGCCCATCCCAACGCGCAAGAACTCTATGGCACCACGCATGCTCATGCAGCGACCGCATGGGAAGCGACCGGAGGCCCGTTCTGGGAACTGCTGCACTTCTCCGATTGCAGCGGTGTGATTGGCCCGCAAGTGAGCGCCAAGCTCGCGCGCGACTTCGCCGCGCTCGACGAGCGCGCCAAAGCAGCGGCGGACGCTGAGCCCGGAAACGGTTGGTTTTACCGAGCCTATTGCGACTGGCGCCGCGCCTTCGATTGGGCCGCGCAAGACGGCTGCGTGGAGTTTCACTGATGGGCTGGGAAGACGCCGCCGAGGAATGGAACGCGATGGGGTCGGATCGCCGGCGCGAGACGATGCGGGCCGTGCTCGCCGATCTCTGCGCCGGCGCATGGTTTGATTTGTACTGGGCGGTCTTGGACGAAGCCGAGGAGCGACGAAACAACGGGAGAGCGGGATGAGTGACGCGATTAACATCACGGACTGGGGCGCCGGTCAGATACTCTTCTTGGTCTGGCTTGGGCTGTCATTGGCGTGGAATTTTTTGCGGGCAGGAAAGCCGAAAACGAAAACCGTGCGCGCCACGGACGGCGTTGAAGTGAACACAGGCCCCATGGACGCCGCTTTCGGCGCGACCATCCTTCTCATGCTTCTCGTCATGGGAGGCTTCTTTGCCTGATAGTCTCGCCTGCGCCGCCCCGATCGAGCACGACGTGACTCAAGGCTCGGACGAATGGTTCGCCGCGCGTTGCGGCCTGCTGACGGCGAGCGAGATGAAGCTGATCGCCACGCCGGCGACGCTCAAGATCGCATCGAACGAGAAAGAGCGTAAGCACCTCTACGAATTGCTGGCCCAGCGCATGACCCGCCATGTCGAGCCGTCCTTCATCGGCGAAGACATGCTGCGCGGCTATGACGATGAGATCACGGCGCGCGATCTCTATCACAAACACTGCGCGCCGGTGCGCGAGGTCGGCTTCATCACCAACAACAAATGGGGTTTCACGCTTGGCTATTCGCCAGACGGCCTCATCGGCGAGGACGGGCAGATCGAAATCAAATCGCGCAAGCAGAAGCTGCACGTGCAGACGATCATCGAGGATGTCGCGGCCGGCGGCATCCCGGCCGAACACGCGCTGCAGGTGCAGACCGGCCTCCTCGTCACCGAGCGCGCCTGGTGCGACTTCATCAGCTACAGCAACGGCCTGCCGATGGCGATCGTGCGCGCGGTCCCGATCCCGGAAGTCCAAGAGCGCATTCTCGCGGCCGCCGCTGAATTCGAAGCGCGCCTCAAGCTGCGCGAGGCCGACTATCGCGCGGCGCTCATGACGGCGCGCACCATCCCCACCGTGCGCAAGGCCTATGCGGAGTTCGCGGCATGACCGACTTCGCTCAAACCATCGAGCCGAAATCCGATCAGCTCAACGCGGACGATCTCATCGCTGGGCCGATCACGATCGCGATCACGGGCGTCTCCGTTGTTGGCGGCGACCAACCCGCCGCGATCCATTTCGAGGGCGACAACGGCAAGCCGTATAAACCCTGCAAGACGATGCGCCGCTTGCTGGTGATGCTCTGGGGCGCGGACAGCACAGCCTTTACCGGCCGCCGCCTGACGTTGTTTCGCGAGCCGACCGTGCGCTTCGGCCGAGACGAGGTCGGCGGCATTCGGATCAGCCACATGAGCCACATCCCTGGCCCGCGCACCGTCCCGCTGACTGTGACGCGCGGCAGCCGGAAACCCTACACCGTCCAGCCCATGCCCGCGCCGCGCGATGCCGCACCCGCCTTCGTGCTGCTGAATTCGCGCGG
>DPWD01000118.1 GCA_003526465.1 Hyphomonadaceae bacterium | reverse complement strand
TCGGCGTGTTCGACGGCGTCGACGCAACCGCCATCCGCGTCGAGGGCACGGCGACCTCCACGGTGACGACCGCCGCTGGGATCGTGCTCGACGGCCTTGTCACCGCGGCGGCGGTTGAAGCGGATTCCTACGGCCTCTATCTCGGCTTGGGCGCCGACCTCGGCCCCGCCGCTCCCGCGCCAAACATCCGGGTTCGGCGCGAAATAGCGTCCACTGCCACATCGGAAACCGCCGGCGACGACGCCTTCGGCATCTTCATTGCCGCCGGCGCCAACGCGCCTGCGCTTAACAACAGCGGCGCGATTACCGCGCGTGTGCTCGGCGAAACCGGAAACGCCGCCGCTATCACCGATCTTTCCAACACGCTTGCAACCATCACCAATTCCGGATCGATCGTGGCCACGATCACGGCCACCGACACCGATGCAAACGACAATATCCCGCCGCCGCCGGTGACAGGCTCGGCCACGGCCATCGACGTCTCGGCGTCGAGCATCGGAGTGACGCTGGAACAAGTCGCGGACACAGCGTTCACCGACGACGACACCGTCGACGATGACGCCGCCACCCGCCCGCCGGTCCGCATACTGGGCGACATCCGCTTGGGCGCCGGCGCGGATGAAGTAAGGCTCCTGGCCGGCGCAATCGAGGGCGACCTTTCCTTCGGCGCCGGGGCCGACCTTTTCACCATCAATAACGGCGCGACCTATACTGGCGTTCTTAGCGACAGCGACGGCGCGCTCACGCTCAATGTGACCAACGGCACGCTCGGGCTGCAGGGCCAAACCACCAACATCAGTAGCGCGACGTTTGGCGCCAGCTCGGTGTTTGCGCCCCTCTTGTCGGAGACAGCGTCGCAATCGACGCACTTGGTTTCGACAGGCGATGTCACTTTCCTCGCCGGCGCGCGCGTTGCGCCGATCGCCCCCGCCGGGCTTCCGGTATCGGGCACGCATACGTTCCTCACCGCGGGCGGCTCGCTGATCGGCGCGGCCAACGTCACCGGGCCGGTGACCGGCGCCAGCGCGCCGTTTTTGTACAATTTCCAGGTCGACGCGGTCAGCAATTCGCTGGTGGCCACCTACACGCTCAAGTCCGCCGCCCAATTGGGGCTGACTACGAACCAGGCGATCGCCTACGATCCGATGATCGCAGCGCTTCGCGGCAATTCCAATGCCGCGGCCGCGCTCGCAAGCCTCAACAGCGCAACGGCATTCGCCAACGCCTATGACGACCTGATGCCGAGCTATGCGGCTGCATCCACCGAACTTGCCGCCACCGGCATCCAGCAAGCGCAGAGCGCCACCAGCAACCGCCTCGCCGCCACGCGCCTGCAGGGCCTCGACGAAGTGTCGGTCTGGGCCCAGGAGATCGGCTACGCGCTAACCCGCACGCCGACTTCGCCCAACGGCCAGGAATATGAAGGCAACGGTTTCGGCATGGCGCTTGGCATCGACGGCCCGCTTAACAACGGGGCGTTGTTCGGCTTATCCTTGTCGCTGCTGGCTGCGGAAGCGACCGAGGAGGGCCGGCCTGAAGGCGAACTGGCCTCGACGTTTGGCCAGGCCAACGCCTATCTCGGCACGGCCTTGGGGCCGATCGATCTCGATTTCATCCTCGGCCTCGGCGCGGGCCAACTCCAATCCCGCCGCTTCGTGGAAATCGGCGATGCGTTCGACGCCCGCTCCGAGGCGAAATGGTGGGCCTATGAAGGCCACGCCGCACTGCGCGCTTCAGCGCCGATGCGGCTGGCCGATTGGCTGGTGGTGACCCCGCAAGCGGCGGTCACCTACGTGTCGATCACCGAAGAAGGCTACACCGAACAGGGCGGCGGGGTCGGGATCGATTACGACGCGGACGAAACCACATCGCAGCGCGTCTGGGGCGACGCGGGCCTCGAAATCAGCGGACGCTTCCGCATGGGCGCCAATACGGTGCTGGCGCCGCGCCTTTATGGCGGTTACCGCAGCAATCTGATGGACGATCTGGCCGAGCGCTCGTTCCGGTTCGCCTCCGGCGGCGCCGATTTCTTGCTCACCGACGAAACCTCGGGCGACGGCGCCCCGCTCGCCGGCATCGGCCTCGACGCCACCAACGGCCACTCCACGCTGTCCTTGTCCTACGAAGGCGAACTCGGCGACCAGATCGACCGCCACAGCCTGAATGTGGCGATGCGCTTCCGGTTCTAGCGTCGCAACGCTAACCCCGCATCGCCTCCACCCTATCCCAGAACGCTTTCGGCAGATCGGCGCCGCCGAAGCGCTTCAGTTCTTGTACAAGCGTCGGCGAAGTGACGTTGATTTCGATCAGCTTGCCAGCGATCACATCGAGTCCGGCGAACAAGATGCCTTCGCGTTTGAGCAACGGCGCGACCGCTGCGGCAATGCGGCGGTCGCTGTCGTCGATCTCGGCGGGATGCGCGCGCCCGCCGGCGTGCAGATTGGCGCGGAACTCGCCTTCCTGCGGCATGCGTTTCACCGCTCCGAACGGTTCGCCATCCAGCACGAACAGGCGCTTATCGCCGCCGGAAACGGCAGGGAGGAATTCCTGCGCCAGGATCGGCTCGCGTCCGGCCGCATCAATGAACTTCGCCGCACGCGCGCGGAAATCGACATCGTCGGCGCGCAGCTTGATCACACCATCTCCGCCCATGAGATAGAGCACTTTAAGCACCACCTGCTCGAAACGGCTGGCAAAATCTTCCAACGCGTCGAGGTCACGGCCCACCCAGGTCTTCGGCGTGAGTTCCGGAAAGCGCATGATCGACATCTTCTCGGAAATGTTACGCACGCCAAGCGGAGGATTGAGCACTAGCGCCTTGGTGAGTTCGAGCAGATAAGTATTGGACACGTAACCCATGTCGAAGGGCGGGTCTTGGCGAATCAGGATCACGTCGAAATCGTCGAGCGCGCGCACGCGGTCCTCGTCCGTCGCATAATGCTTGTCGTCGTCAAGCCACACTGTGACCCGCCGGGTCCGCGCCTTCACCACGCCAGTATCAAAAAACACATCGTTGGGCGTGAACCACCACACCTCATGCCCGCGCGCCTGCGCCTCAAGCATCAGCGCCAGCGAAGTATCACGCTGCACCACCATCGTGTCGATGGGGTCCATTTGGGCGGCGATGCGCATCTAAGTGGTGCCGATGGAAAAAGCGCGTCCCCCGCCCCCTGGCGGGGCGGG
>DPWD01000191.1 GCA_003526465.1 Hyphomonadaceae bacterium | reverse complement strand
CATTATGCGGTCAATTGCGCCTCGATCGGTTGTCCCAATCTCCAGCCTCGGGCCTGGTCCGCCGACACGCTCGAACGGGAGCTCGACGCCGCCGCGCGCGCCTTCGTCAACCACCCTCGCGCCGCGCGCGTCGCCAATAGTTCGCTGCGGGTGTCTTCGATCTACGAATGGTTCAAGGTGGATTTCGGTGGAAACGACGCTGGCGTCATTTCGAATCTGCGCCGCTTTGCCGAACCCACGTTGCGCGATCAACTCGCTGGCGTGACGCGCATAGCCGCACACGACTATGACTGGTCGCTCAATGGCGCGCGCTGACATGGAATGGCTTTCATGCCGATTTCGCAGTCTCCGCGCCGCTTGTGATTCTTCTCTCACCGCTGACGTAACAGCTCCCAGCGCCTCAACGAAGGCTTGTGTGGAGGCGGCGCTAATTGGAGATCGTCATGCGGGTCATCGATGTCTTGCAAGGAAAGCAAGCCTCGCTCATCACAATCTTCGCTGATCGCCCGCTTGCGGAAGCGATCGCGTTGATGTCCGCCCATCAAGTCGGATCGGTCGTCGCGACCGATTTGGCAGGCAAGCCCATCGGCATCATCACCGAACCCGACATCGTCAGCGTCGTCGCCGCCGGCGGAGCGGCTAGTCTCAGTCAGCGCCTGTGCGCGGCGATGCGCGCGCCTGCGCCGACCTGCGATCCTGATGACAGCGTGGCCCACGCGCTCGCCCTGATGACACGCTCTCGCGTGCGATATCTTCTCGCTGCGCGCGACGGCCGCACGTTTGGCCTGGTTTCGATTGGCGACCTCGTGAAGGCGCGGCTGGAGAGCGCCGAACTGGAGTCGCGCGTCCTCCGCGACATGGCCCGCGGGGCGGTGCTCGCCCGAGCTTGAAATGACCGTGTTCTAAAGCCCTCGACGACCATCGGCGTCCAATAACGTAACCACATCTCTGGTCGGCTCGAAGCCCCTCTCGAGAGGAGCGCGTCAAACTCATGGCCGGCGTCTGGCGCCAACCGCAAGACACTTGGACCGCGTATTGGCGTACAGGCCAGACCACCAGCCTTGCCGAAGGCGCTGAGCCGTCGGAGGCGCTCGATCAACACTGGCGTGAGTTCTTCTCTGAACTACCCCAGGGAGCGCGCATCTTGGACCTTGGTGCCGGGAACGGCGCCGTGACGCGGCTCGCCCAGATCGTTGCAAACGATCAGGGCGCCGCTTTCGAGATTACAGGTGTTGACGCCGCTGATGTTGGCGGACGCGCGCGGACACAGCGCGACGCCGCCGCACCGTTCCTTGCAGGCGGTGTTCATATCGAAGCGCTGCCATATCGTGCCTCATCCTTTGATGCTGTCACATCGCAGTTTGGGTTCGAGTATGCATGCGAACTCGATGCGGTACGGGAACTAGCGCGCGTCCTCAAACCCGGCGGTAAAATGCGATTGATCTTGCATGCGCGCGACGGGGCGATCTTCGCGGCAGTCTCCCAGCGGCTCAATCGGCTGCGCCGCATTACGATCAAATCCGGCCTCATTGAAGCAATTCTCTACGGCGCGGCAGCGCGGACTGCGTCGGATAAAGATGGAGAAGCCCTCGCTGACATGACAATCGCAAGCCAGAGCGACGGTTTAACCTCCCTTCTACAAGACGCTCCCCCTAAGGACTCAGCCTTGTTTTACACCAGGGGGTTGATCAATCTCTGGACGAACCGAGACCGCTATGCGCCCGCTCACTTGTTTGCGTCGGTCTCAGACGCATCCGATCGCATCAACGCCCACCGGGAGCGTCTGAGCGCCATGATCGAAACGGCGCACTCCCCAGAGAGTCTCCGCGTCCTCCAACGACTGCTCACCTATTCTGGCGTTGCAGCTTCCCCGCCCCGGGCAGTGATCGATCGAAACAGCGCGCAGATCGCGTGGCTCATGGATGGCGCTCGTCACAGCGCATGAAGTGTACGCACCATAGAGCGCGAGCGAGGGCTTCACTTGGTCGATGCGGATACATGCCAGGTTGGCATGAATGCTATCCCAGCTCATGTGCTTCCGCCTGAGCGCTTGGGCCTCAATATCCCAACAGCCGCACACACCGCGGCCGCGATACGCCAAGATCGAGACTTCCGACAGCAGCTTCGCCGCTGAACGCTGGGTCTTGCGCATCGCCCCGCGAAATCAGTTGAGGAAGCGACCGCACAATGTCCAATTCCGAAAAAGAAACACTACAACGCCGCCATCTCATCACCGGGGGCGCCATCGCGGCCGCCGGGGCGGCCTTGATCGCAACCGGCGCCAACGACGCACAAGCTCAGTCGCGCGGCGCACGCTCGCCCTACGCTGATCCCGCCGAGCCCGCGCTGCCGGCAAGCAATATGACGCTGACGCGCGGGCGCGTCGCGCTCGTTGTCATGGACCCGCAGAACGACTTCCTCGCGGAAACTGGCGTTGCCTGGGGCGTCGTGGGCGAAAGCGTGCGAGAGCAGAACACGATTGAAAACCTCGAACGCGTTTTCCGCGCCGCAAAGGCCGTCGATCTGCCAACCTTTGTCTCACCGCACTATTATTATCCGCACGATCACGGCTGGCGCTTTGAAGGCGCGCTCGAAAAGGTGATGCATTCGATTCACATGTTCGACCGCGCGGGGCCGCTCAATCTGGACGGCTTCGCCAATTCCGGCGCCGATTGGCTGCTGCGCCTGCGCCCGTTCATCGAAGACGGCAAGACCGTGGTGGCGTCGCCGCACAAGATGTATGGGCCCGAGACCAACGATCTCGTGCTGCAGCTGCGCAAGCAGCACATCGACCAGATCATTCTGGCCGGCATGTCGGCCAATCTCTGTGTTGAAAGCCACATGCGCGAACTACTCGAACAAGGTTTCGAGGTGGCGGTCGTGCGCGATGCGACGGCCGGCGCGAAGATTCCGGACGGCGATGGTTACCTCGCCGCCTTAATCAACTTCCGCATGATGGCCAACGCCGTGTGGCGCACCTCGGAAGCCGTCGAACGCATCGAGGCTCTGCGAGCGTGACGCCGGCTGGGGGACGCGTCCTTCCCCATGTCGCGTCCCCCACTTCCCCCTCATTCAAGACGAGTTCGACATTGACCATCTCCGAACCTTCCGCTTGCGGCCATCATTGCGGCTGCGCTCATGAGCCGGCTGACGCCGGCGGCGACTATCGTTTTCAGCGTCTGTCGATGTCGGTCCTCATGGCCGACATGAGCTTTGCCAAGGACGATCTGGGACCCGGCGACATCGTGCCTGATTTCGATCTGGCGACTATCAGCCGCCGTCGTTTTCGCTCTCGTGGCCTTATTCATCACCGCGCAACGCTTATGGTGTTTGGCTCAAGCACCTGCCCGATGACCGACAATTCGACGCCGGGGCTGAAGGAGCTCTATCGACGCTTTGGAGCGCGCGTCCAGTTCGTGATGGTGAATGTGCGCGAAGCCCATCCAGGCGCGCGCATCTCACAGCCCGACAGCATCGAAGACAAAATCGCCCATGCGCGCTATCTCCGCGACCTGCATGATCTACCGTTCGATGTCGCCGTGGACGATATTGACGGCGGCCTGCACCGCGCCTTCGGCGCAAAACCTAACGCCGCCTATCTGATCGACCCTGACGGCCTCATCCTGTTTCGCGCCCACTGGGCCAATGAGACCAAAGCGCTGGCGCGTGCGTTGAAGCGCGTCTCGGACGGCCGCAAACTGTCGCAGCGCAAGTCATCGGCGATGATAGGTCCGATAGTGCGCATGCTGGGCGATATCGCCCCTGTGCTCAATCGCGCCGGGGCGGGCGCCTGGAGCGATATGTGGCGGGTAGCCGCCCCACTCGCCCTCATCGCCGCGATCCTTCCTCCTTTCAGCCGGCGCGCGCGCGCCTGATCAGAAGGGCATATCCATGACCGTTTCACTCACCGCCGATACGTTCAAGAGCGCCATTCTGGAGTCGACAAAACCGGTGCTCGTCGATTTCTGGGCGGAGTGGTGTCCGCCCTGCCGCACGCAACTGCCGATCCTTGATTCTGTGGCGGCCGAAATCGGCGAGGCCGCAATCGTGGCCAAGGTCAATGTCGATCGAGAGCAGGCGTTGGCTCAGACTTTCCAAGTGCGCTCAATCCCCACTTTACTGCTGTTCAAGGATGGCAAGGTGGTGATGCGCTATACCGGCGTGACTTCACGCGAGGAATTGCTGAAGGCGCTACGAGCGGCGGCGGACCGCGCGCGCCCAGACGCGCCTGGGCGATGACGCGCTTGCCATGATTGTTGGACTTTCAACTTTGCTTGGGGTGGGCGCCGCCGGCGCGGCGCTGATGACCTCGCGCAGCGAGACGCTGCCGCAAATTCATCGTCGGCGCTCTGGGCGAGCGTGTCCCGTGTCGAACAAGCGCTCGCTTAGATAGCGCCGTCCTTCGCTCGCTCGCGCAACAGCGGCGCCCTCAAGTCGCAAGAAGCAAAGCGTCCGCTTGCGGGCGTCAAACCGGAGCAACCCTTTGAATACCCGCCCACCCGCGCCACCGTTCACAGCGGAATCGGCAGTGCTCAAAGTTCGCGCCGCGGAAGACGCCTGGAATGGGCGAGACCCCGCGCGCGTGGCGCTCGCCTACACGCCTGACAGCCGCTGGCGAAACCGGTCCGAGTTCATAAACGGGCGTAGCGAGATCGAGGCGTTTCTCACGCGCAAGTGGGAGCGCGAACTCGACTATCGCCTGATCAAGGAATTGTGGAGCTTCTCCAATCATCGCATCGCCGTGCGCTTTGCTTATGAATGGCGCGACGGCGCCGGCCAAAGGTTCAGATCCTACGGCAATGAAAATTGGGAGTTCGCCGACAACGGCCTGATGGCGGTGCGCATCGCCAGCATCAACGATCTTCCGATCACGTCAGGCGAGCGCCTCTTCCACTGGCCGCAGGGACCGCGGCCCGCCGGGCATCCTGGATTGAGCGCGCTTGGCCTTTGACCGCACCCTTCGCCGCCTAGGCGGGCCTTTTTTTGCCGCAGCGACGTCAGCCAAAAACTGGCGGCGACCGCCACTACGACAACGCCGAGGCGATCGGCGTTATTCCAGGAGTGCTGCTGCTTCCGCCAAAGCGTCGGCGACTGCTCGTACGCGTGGAATTTTGAGACGCCCTGGCGCGGAGATGACGCTGACATTGATTTTGGCGAACTGCCATCGCGGCAAGATGCGAATGAGCCGGCCCGCCGCTGCCTCACGTTGCACCTCACCACGGGAGCGCAATCCGATTCCCATGCCGAGATAGAGTGCGGCGACGAGTGCTGCTTTGTCATCGCTCTCGAAGCGCCCGCCAATCTCGGCGGAGACCTCCCGCCCGCGTGCGTCCCGCAAGATCCAATGCGTCTCAGGCGTGCGGCGCATCACTCTCAAGCACTCGTGGCGCGCGAGCTCCTCGACGCGTTTGGGTTGACCGAAGCGCTCGACATACGACTTGGCCGCCGCCATCACCCATTCTGAGCTCGCAACCCGCTTGGCGACCGCCCCCTGAAAAGGCACCTCTCCTGGCCAAAGAGCGAGGTCGAGATTGTCAGCAATCAGATCGACCGGCTGGTTTCGCGCAAAGATTTGAATCGCCAACTCGGCATTCTTCTCCAATAGGTTCGCGACAGGACGAAGCGTTGCTTCGGTCATGAATTCTTGGTTTACCGCAACGCGGACGACGCCACGCAGACCGCCAACCTGGGGCGCAAATTCAGCCTCGGCTTCGTCAACTTCGGCGACGATGCGCCGGCAACGCACGCTGAAACGCCGCCCCTCTTCGGTCAACACGAACCGGCGCGTGGTTCGCTGCGCGAGCGAGGCGCCTAGTTTTTGCTCCAGTTGCGCGAGGCGGCGACTGACGCCGTTGACTGACATCCTGAGCATCCGGGCCGCCCCAGAAAGGCTGCCCTCGTCAATCACCCGCAAAAACGTGCGTATGTCGTCGAGACTGTCGAGCATGACCGATACTATCCCCTTTTCGGTGATAGTATATCCACGTTTCATCCCCTACCCAGGCACAGAAGCCGTGCAAAAATAGCCCCTGACATCGCGCCGGGAGATTTTTGCAATGACTATGATCGATACGCGGACTGAAGGCTTCGACGTGCGGGCGGCGACAGCGGCGCCCCTGCGCATGGAGGGCGTCTTCACCTTTGAGGCCACGCCTGAGGAGGTATGGCCGCACATCACCGACCCCAATGCGATCGCCAAATGGTTTCTGATGATCACGCACGGGCGAGTGGACCATTCCAGGTCGCAGTCACGTGAGGCTTGGGGGGAAGGATCGGTTCGTCACTGCCACACCATGGGCATGGGCACGCTGCACGAGACGATCAGAGCATATCGCCCCCCACATCTCATCGCCTACTCGGCGAAGGCCTGGTCAATGCCAATCAAGGACCATCTCGGCGTGATGACGCTTGAGCGGGTTTCTGGCGGCACAAAGTTCACGTGGCGCCAATACTTCAACTACAAGGGCCTGGTCATGCGGCACTTCTTTCCGGCGATGATGATCGGGATGATGAACCGGGGTGCGCGTCAGCTGACGCGAAGATTTGGCGGTCCCGGCGGCACTATGCGCAAAGTCCGCTGATGCGCCATTCCTGCAGATCGCCGCAGCGCTCGCCAGCTCCAACCCCGCGTCGTATTCAGTCCATTTGGAGATGGCGGCGACACGCCAACGACCGCACTCCCAGATATCGCTTTCGCATCGCGCCTAGCGACAGGTAGACAAGCGCGCAGCCGGTCTCAAGCGGCCATTTCCTCGGCCGCCAAACCGTGCGCGCCAAATGTCTTGATCCTTTGCGCCCAACGATGGGGCGCGCGGCGGTTCGTCGCCGCCGCGCGCCGCCGCTTCGCACGTCAGAAGGCGATCAGGCGATACCCGTCGTCGAGATAACGCGAGAGATCGAGAATTCCGCTCGTGCCCGGTATAGCCTTGTCGCGCACAACCTTTACATTGGCGCCCTTCAGCCCCTCGCTGGCGCCGAACACATCGGCGCAGCCGCCGCAGACGCCGGCGACTTTGTCGCGCACCACATTGTAGAGCGCATTCGCCGGATGATCGGGCTTCACCAAGTCCGCCGGCCAGCGCGTGCCCGCGCCCTGAAAGATAAGCGCCACCTCGCGCTCCTTGTCCTTGAGTTCGAGGGTCAAGAACATGGCGTTGAAGACGCGGCCAAGCGCCTCTTCGCCTGCCTTGGGGTCGGAAAACACAACGATTGCGGTCTTTGACATGGGAGAACATCCATCCAAGATTGACATTACCGAACGTTCGGTATAGGCCCAGTGCCACATACGACAAGTGCGGTCAAGGTATTTGACCGTTCGTTCTGTTATTTAAGGAAACCACGCCATGCCGAGGCCAGCCAGCATCGACGACGCCGAACTGATCGCTCGTCTCTCCGGCGTCTTCCAGGACGTCGGCTATGAAGGCGCTTCGCTCGCGGTGCTGTCGGATGCTACCGGACTGCAACGCGCGAGCCTCTATCACCGCTTTCCCGGCGGCAAACAGCAAATGGCCGAGGAAGTGCTCGCGTCCGCGATCGACTGGGCGGTGGCCAACGTCGTGGCGCCGCTTAATGCCAAGGGCGACCTCGCTCAGCGGCTCGCGCGAGCGCGCGCAAATCTCAACGAGCTCTATGGCTCTGGGACCAAGTCCTGCCTGCTCAACATGCTGATGGCGCCACGCAATCTGGGCGGCCCGTTCGCGCCCGCGATCAAGTCGGCCTTCGAGGCTCTGGTCAACGCCTTCGCCCAGTTCGCGCGCGAGGCCGGTCACCGACCCGCGGCGGCGCGCAAGGCCGGCGAACGCGCCGTGACGCTCATTCAGGGCAGCCTGGTGCTGGCGCGCGGGCTCCAGAATCCGAAACCCTTCCGCGACGCCCTCAATGCGCTCGAAGAGGAGCTCTTCCCGTGACCGTGCGCTTCTTCCAGACGGTGTTCACGCCCGCAGTCAAAGCGGCGCAAACCGATTATGGCAGCAGAGGTCCCTATGCCCGGCACGACGATGTCGCGACCGCTCCCGATACGCTGACCGAACAGGAAGCAAGCTTCATCGCCCTCCGTGACAGCTTCTATCTCGCCACGGTTTCGCAGACCGGCTGGCCTTATGTGCAGTTTCGCGGCGGCGCGCCCGGCTTTGTAAAAGTGCTGGATGAGCGGCGCTTCGGCTTCGCCGATTTTCGCGGCAACCGCCAATATGTGAGCGTCGGCAACCTCGCCGCCGACAATCGCGCGGCCTTCTTCTTCATGGATTATCCAGGCCGCGCCCGGCTCAAACTGCTGGGCCGGCTCAGCGTCCTTGCCGCCGACGAGGCGCCCGAGTTGGCGGCCCGCCTCATCGATCCCGACTACAAGGCGAAAGTCGAACGTCTCATCGTCGTCGAGGTTGAGGCGTTCGACTGGAATTGCCCCCAGCACATCACGCCCCGTTTCACCCAGGCCGAGATCTCGCCCACCATCGACGCGCTCAAATCCCGGATCGCCGAACTCGAAGCCCAGTTCGCCGAGCGCACATGACGCTGTGGACTCCCCTCCTCGACGGCGTGGGTCGCGCGATCAGCTATGTCCGTGTATCGGTCACGGACCGTTGCGATTTGCGCTGCACCTACTGCATGCCCGAACGGCCAGTCTTCCTGCCCAAACGAGAGTTGCTTTCCTTTGAGGAGCTTGACCGCCTCTGCGCCATGTTTGTGCGCAATGGCGTGCGCCGCATCCGGGTTACCGGCGGCGAACCATTGGTTCGCCGCAACGCCATCGATTTCATCACCGAACTTTCGCGCCACCTGCGCAGCGGCGCGCTGGACGAAATCACACTGACCACCAACGCCACCCAGCTTGCGTCTCACGCCGAGGCGCTGGCGAGAGCTGGAATTCGTCGGATCAATGTCTCTCTCGATACCCTTGACCGCGAAACGTTCAAGCGCATTACGCGGGCCGACCGGCTAGACGCAGTGCTTGAAGGCATCGCCGCGGCGCGCGCGGCAGGGCTTGCGGTTCGACTCAACCCAGTCGCACTGCAACGCGACAATCGTCACGAGCTCGCCGATATCGTGCGCTTCGCACACGGCCACGGCATGACAGCGTGCCTCATTGAAACCATGCCGCTTGGCGACATTGGCGAGGACCGCAGCGAGCAATTTGTATCGCTCGCGGATGTCCGTCGCGACTTTGCGCGCCGTTGGCGCATGGACGACGTTGCAGAGACAACCGGCGCGGGACCCGCGCGCTATGTTCGGGTTCAGGAAACCGGCGGTCTCCTCGGCTTCATCACCCCAATCAGCCACAGCTTCTGCGCCGCCTGCAATCGTGTGCGGGCGACATCGACGGGGCGTCTCTATCTGTGTCTCGGCCACGAGACGAGCGTCGATTTTCGCGAGCCCATGCGCTCGGGGGCAAGCGATCGCGAGCTCGACCAGATCTACCGCGCCGCCCTCATGCGCAAGCCGATTGCGCATGAGTTCGTGATCGCCGCGGGCGCTGCCCCTGCAGTGACGCGGGCCATGGCGGTGACCGGAGGATGACAACGATCCTCTTCTTTGGCCGGCTGCGTGACCGCACCGGCGAGGCGCTGACAATTCGCTTGGCGCCGGACGTGCGCACGGTCTCTGACCTAAGGCGCTGGCTCGACGCCACCGTCGAGGGCCTTCACTGCGCCGAAGACCGAACCGTGCGTTTCGTCGCCGATGGCGAAATTGTCGTTGAAAGCGCCGACATCAGCAAAGCGCGCGAAATAGCGCTCATACCGCCCGTGAGTGGTGGTTAAATGGGCTGGATCGCGCTCGGGGTTGGTGTTTGTGCAGCGCTCTATGCTGCGGTCGGGCATGGCGGCGCCTCGGCCTATATCGCGCTCATGGCGTTTGCGGGGTTGGGGCCTGAGACCATCAGGCCGACGGCGCTGATGCTCAACGTGTTGGCCGCGGGTATCGCTGCATTCCAGTTCGCCCGCGCCCGCCAATTCGATCTTCGGCTCTTCCTTCTCTTCGCGAGCTCAGGCGTTCCAGCGGCGTTTCTGGCCGCGAAGATCGNNCCTGCCGCGCCATCTCTTCGAGCCGCTGCTCGCTGTGGCCTTAGCGGCTGCGGCGCTCCGCTATCTCGCATGGCCCAAGCTCGATGCAGAACGCCCGCCGCGGCGCCCCCCGATCGCGGCCGCGCT
>DPWD01000059.1:2929-3075 GCA_003526465.1 Hyphomonadaceae bacterium | reverse complement strand
GCCACCGGCGACTGGGGGCTGTGCGACCCGAACGAGCCGAAGAACCGGCGCTCGCGCTGCGGGCTGCTGCTGCAGAAGTGGGTAGGCGAGGCACGTGCGCCGGAGGAGGCGACCACCGTGCTGATCGACACGCCGCCCGATCTGCG
>DPWD01000059.1:2775-2897 GCA_003526465.1 Hyphomonadaceae bacterium | reverse complement strand
CAGACCAACGGCTTCGACGACATCCGCGCCTTCTTTCTCAAGCAGCGCCGCACCATTCCTGTCTGGCTGGACGAACCGACGCGCCGCAGCTTTATGCAGCGCTTCGGCTACGCCTTTGAGAG
>DPWD01000059.1:2594-2761 GCA_003526465.1 Hyphomonadaceae bacterium | reverse complement strand
GGCGGGCACATGGCGCCGCTGGTCCCGGTTGCGGTGGATGGTCCCGGCGGCATGCTGGAGGTGCTGCCCCTGGAACAGAGCCACGGCTTCTCGACCTCGCTTGGCTTTCGCGCGGGTCCTGCCGCCTATTCCAACGATGCCGTCGCCCTGCCCGATTCCACCTTCGC
>DPWD01000059.1:0-2535 GCA_003526465.1 Hyphomonadaceae bacterium | reverse complement strand
GCCGAAGCACGCGGTGCTGACCAACATGCACCTCGATCTGGATTACGCGACACTCAAGGCGAGGCTGCCGGCGGGCGTGGAGCCGGGGTATGATGGCTTCAGCGCCGATCTGCCCAGCTGAGTCGGCAGGCGCTCGGTTTTGTATTTCCCATAATCTATCTTATGCGAGTTTGATATGGCGGCACAAAACGCTGAAAAAAGAGGGGAAAACCACGCCGAGCGGGCCGAGGTCCTCGCCCGCAACGGCACCGCCGCCCAGGCCGTGATCGACGTCATGGCGCGCCTGCGGACGCCGGGCGCGGGCTGCCCGTGGGACCTGGAGCAGAATTTCGCGACCATCGCNNTACACGATCGAGGAAGCCTACGAAGTGGCCGACGCCATCGAGCGCGCCGACATGCCCGCGCTCAAGGAAGAACTGGGCGACCTCCTCTTCCAGGTGGCGTTCCACGCGCGCATGGCCGAGGAGGCGGGCGCGTTCGATTTCGCCGACGTCGCCAATGCACTCGCGGCGAAGATGATTGAGCGGCACCCACATGTGTTTGGCTCGGAGGGAGACGGACGTTCCGCCGAAGAGCAGACGCAAGCCTGGGAGACGCTCAAAGCCGAGAAGCGCGCGGCCAACGGCGCCTCCCTGCTCGACGACGTGCCGATGGCCCTCCCCGCTCTGATGCGCGCCGAGAAGCTCACCAAGCGCGCCGCGCGCATCAATTTCGACTGGCCCACGCCCGATGAAGTGCTGGCAAAGCTCGACGAAGAATTGCTGGAGTTGAGGGAGGCGCGAGAAAGCGGCGACCAGGAAGCGATCGCGGAGGAAATGGGCGACATCCTGTTCGTGCTCGCCAACCTCGCCCGCAAGCTCAAGGTAGACCCCGAAGAAGCCCTCCGCCGCGCCAACGCGAAGTTCACGCGCCGGTTCCAGCACATCGAACGGCGGCTGGCGGAGATGGGCCGCGCAGGGCCGCAGCCGCTGGATGAGATGGAGGCGCTGTGGGTGGAGGCGAAGGGGCTAGAGTATCCTTGAAGCGTGTCAATGGCCGTCGCGATTCTTGCCAACCACCGTTTCCGCCCATGTCTGCGCCCAGAGCGGCGCGTTCGTGTCAGCCATGACGCCATTTGCGAGCGAGACAAGATGTAGTCTAACGGCATCCGCACCGCCTGACTCGAATAACGCTTTTCGCAGCAATATTTCGTCGGCGGTTTCCTCGCTGGTTCGTTCGCGATCAGGCCAATGAATAGCATCGCTTACATCAGCATACGGAAAGCTCCTCTCGAGTAATTCTTGGCAGTAGTCCGCCTCGGGCCCCGGTGATGTCGCTATCTTCTCAACGAGTGCAGCAATGTCACTTCTATCCAAATCAGCGGCCGCGGGGATTCCAAGCGCGGCCCTCGCCGCGAATTCTTCTGGACTGCCCCAGCCCATCAGAGCGTGAAAATAGAACTCGTCGTAGTCGGCAACTCCGGTCAACCTCTGAATCTCCGCGACTGCCAATTTTGCATCTCGTTCGAGAGAATCCGGGTTCATCCAAAACGCGTTGACTGCAGTCGTGGCCAATTCTGTCAGCTGAGCGACGAGTTCTTTCTTTGCTT
Organism: Hyphomonadaceae bacterium; assembly: GCA_003526465.1. Taxonomy (GTDB): domain Bacteria; phylum Pseudomonadota; class Alphaproteobacteria; order Caulobacterales; family Aquidulcibacteraceae; genus Vitreimonas. Next base: position 947 of record DPWD01000059.1, on the reverse strand, counting down.
TTGGGAGTTTCGGCACCGTCATTGCAAACTCCTTCAGTTCAAAGCCCGTGCGGCACCTCCGCGTCGAGGAGAAGCCTCATGCCTCTTCAGCGAGCGCGAGGTCTTTTCCTTCAGCGAGCCAAGCCGCGTACTGGAGGGCCTGGAGCACATCCTCGCGCTCCAAGTAGGGGTAGTCGGCCAGAACCTCGTCAATGTCTCGGCCCGCGCCGATTTGATTGACCACCATAGCCGCAGTCACGCGCATGCCGCGAATACACGCTTTGCCGCCCATGATGCCTGGTTTTTGAGTAATTCGGTCGAAGGTTCGCATGGGGCCAGTTTAGCCCGTGTTGGCGCTTGGCGCCACTTGTGTTTCATGGCTCTACTTCCCCGCCCCAAACGGCACCACCTTGTTCTCCGCGTCATGCCCGACATCGCAGCGCCCGAGATATGCGATCCCTGCCCGCGCGCACCAGTATTTCGCCACTTCCTCCTCGCTCGCGCCGAACGGCTTGTCGTTCTCGGGAACGTCGCTCAGCCGCCCCAGCTTGATCCCCTTCACCTGCCGCACGTTCGGTGAGGAGGTGATCGCGAAGAGGGCGCGGTCGATGCGGTAGAGATATTCGCCGACGTCTTCGAGCATCAGCACGTGGCCCGATAGATCCGGCTCAAGCGACGTGCCGAGGATCGAGTGCAGCACCATGATGTTGAAGGCAGCGCTGCGCCCATCGAACATCACGCCCAGCTCGACGCTTTCCGGCGCGCGGTCAATCAGCCAAGCGAGCGCCCTCCTCACCGCCGCGTCCCCGCCGGGGCGGATTACGTCGACCGGCATCGGCCCGTGCGCGATGTGCTTGAAGCCCTTGGCGTAGAGCCCGCCCAGCAGCGCGCCGGCGTCGGAATAGCCTAGGTAAGTTTTCGCGCGCGCGTTCTCGTTGAGACTTGAGAGCGCCGCCTCCGCCATGCGG
>DPWD01000062.1 GCA_003526465.1 Hyphomonadaceae bacterium | reverse complement strand
GCCCCATCATCTGAGGAGAGAAGAACAGGCGACATCCACTGCGCGTCATTGCGCTTGCTTTCGCGATAGCGGCCACACCCGCCTGCGCTTCGGTGCGCGCCGGGTCGACCGAAATCGTCAACCCGGTCAGCGCCGCGCGCACGCTCGACCAGCGCGCCTACGCGCTGCTGCACTCATATGCCGCAATCATCGAGGAGGCGACGGACATCGTCCGCGATCCCGCCGCCCCGATGGCGTTCAAGCGTGCGCTCGGCCAAGCCGAACGCATCGCCACGCCAGCGGCGGAAACGCTTGAGATCGCCATCGCGGCTTATGTCAACGCCCGCGCCGATTTCGAGGCGGCCACGAGTGAAAGCCAGCCCACGCTCGAACGCGCGGCAACCGGCCTCACCATCGCCGCGCGCCGTCTCGGCGAAGCCATCGCCGCTGCGCAAACGCCGGTGACGGAGTTGGAGGAATTGGTGCGGGCGCGAACGGGGTAGCGCCGATCTTGGACCGCCGGCGTCCTCGCCGGCGTGTTCAACAAGCGCTGCCAGATTGAACCAATCCAAAGTCGCTGGCGGGGACGCCGGCGGTCCAAGAGTCCAAGGAAACACCCATGCTCAACATGATCCTGCAATTGCAAATGTTGCTCGCCGCGCTCTCGGCCTTCCTGCCGCTTGTGCCAGGCGACCAACGCTCCCGCGCGGCGGAAATTCTCGATGTGGCCGCGAAGGCGCTTGCCGCCGGCGGTTCGGTGGCCGGCAATCTCGACGATCTCGCAATCAAGCTCGCTTCCATCCGCGCAGAAGTGGAAGCGATGGCCGCGGCCGGGCGCGAAATTAGCGCCGGCGAACTGGACGCGGCCATGGCGCGGGTGCGCGCGGCATCGAGTGCGTTCCGCGCTGCGCTTGAGACAGCGGAACAGGCTTCTCCTCCCTGAGCCTGCGCCGCTAGGGGAGGCGCCGGGCGAGGGTCGTGCACCCCCCGACGCCCTCGAAGTCTGTTGACCTCGGCGCCTCCCCGCCTTCTTGTGCGTGCCTCATGAGCACGCACATCCTCGCCATCGACCAGGGCACCACTTCCACCCGCGCCATCGTTTTCGATCCCGACTTCAAGCCGCGTGCGAGCGCGCAAGTCGAACTGGCGCAGCATTATCCTCAGCCCGGTTGGGTCGAACACGATCCGGAGGAGATATGGTCGGCGACGCTGCAGGTCTGCCGCGATGTAATCGCGCAAGTCGGCGGCGTCGCGCAGATCGCCGCCATTGGCATCACCAATCAGCGCGAAACCACCATCGTCTGGGACCGCAAGACCAGCGCGCCCGTGCACCGCGCCATCGTCTGGCAGGACCGGCGCACCTCGGATGTGTGCGCCGCGCTGCGCGAAGCAGGGCATGAGCAGCGCGTTCAAGAAACCACCGGGCTGCTGCTCGATCCATATTTTTCCGGCACAAAAATCGCCTGGATTCTCGATCGCGATCCGGTTTTGCGCGCGCGCGCCGAAGCGGGCGAACTAGCCTTCGGCACGATAGAATCGTTCCTGGTTTGGCGCCTGACCGGCGGGAGCGTTCACGCCAGCGACATCACCAACGCCTCGCGCACCTTGTTGTTCGACATCAGCAAGCGCGCCTGGAGCGAGGAGATGTGCGCGCTGTTGCGCGTGCCGCAAGCTCTGTTGCCGGATGTGAGGGCTTGCGACGCGCACTTCGGCGAGACCGACCGAGGCCATTTCGGCGCAGCTATTCCGATTGCCGGCATGGCCGGCGATCAGCAGGCGGCTTTGGTGGGGCATGGGTGCCTTGAGCCGGGCATGGCGAAAGTCACCTACGGCACCGGAGCGTTTCTGGTGATGAACATGGGGGCAGCCGCGCCGCGTTCGCGCAATCGGCTGTTGGCGACAATCGGCTATCAAGCCGGTGGCGCGTTTGCCTATGCGTTGGAGGGCTCGATTTTTTCCGCCGGCGCGAGCGTGCAATGGCTGCGCGATGGGCTCAAGATCATCCAATCGTCGGCGGAGTCCGAGAAACTCGCGGCGGGACTTTCCGACAACGGCGGGGTTTATCTTGTGCCGGCGTTCGCTGGCCTAGGTGCACCGCAATGGAACGCGCAGGCGCGCGGAACTATCGTGGGCCTCAGTCGCGATTCAAACGCAGCGCACATCGCGCGCGCCGCGCTTGAGGCGGTCGCCTACCAGACCCGCGATCTGCTCGATGCGCTCAGGGCCGATGGCGCGCGTGTCGATGCGCTTCTGGTCGATGGCGGCATGACCGCGAATGCGTGGTTGATGCAGTTCCTGGCCGATATCTGCGAAGTCGAGGTCGCCTGTCCCGCGTTTCAGGAAGTGACGGCGCTGGGCGCGGCAAAGCTCGCCGCGTTGGGAAGCAGCCGCTTGCGCAGTCTCGAAGCAGCGCCGTCAGCGCAGATGCGGGGATGGTCGCCGCTGATGGCCGACGCCGAGCGCGAACGTCTGCGCGCCGCGTGGGCGGGCGCCGTCGCCAGCGCGCTTTGCTTCGCTGAGGGCTAGTGTCCCGGATTTGAAGTTCGCACATTCAATTGGATCACGCGCAATGCGAACTTCAAATCCGTGCCACTAGCCAATCCCCAGCGCCCGCAGCACCGCGCCTTGATCGTAGTAGGGCCGCTCGCACAAGATCTTGTCGCTCCCTGGCGCGAATTCGAACGTACCCGCCATCCGCACGCGGAAGCTCTTGCCAGTCGGCGCAATCGTGCGTCCGCCAAGCTTGAGCGGGCCAAGGTGCGTGCCGGTCAGCCAGAGTTCGACGAGCACGGTGTCGCCGTCCGCGGCGATGGCGATGATTTCGTTGCCCTGGTCGGGAAACGGCGTGCGCGAAGCGTCAAAATAGCGCCGCACGGCCGCTTCGCCGTCGAACACCGCGCCCGAGCCGTACATTTCATAGCGCGGATGGGCGAAGGTGGCGATGACGCCATCCCAATCGCGCGCGCATTCGAGCGCCATATGCTCGCGCACAGTCTTGATGCGGGCGGCGGTAAGGTCGGTCATGGGCGTCTGCGCTGTCAACACCTAGTGTCCGGGATTTGAAGTTCGCCAGATCAGATTCGCCACACTAGCGGCGAACGGTCACGGCGACGCCGGCAAAGCGCTCCTCTCGCGAAAAGCTCTCTACGCCAACTTGCGTGGTCGCTTCGCGTTCGACATACGCCAGCGAGGCCTGCACCCCATTGCGCTCGACCGCGAAGCCGGCGGAAACGTCGCCGATCTCGACTTGATCCTGCAGCGCAAGCGGCGCGCCCCCGCGCCTTCCTGCGCCAGGACGCCAGGTCAGCGCCTCATCGTCTGAAGCAACGAACACATAGGCGGAATTTCCCGTCCCGCTCTCGCGCCGCTCCACTAGGCCTTGGCCGATGCGCAATTCGGCGCCCGAACCGCGGCGCTCCTCCGAGTCATTATCGCCCAAGGTGGCGCGCTGGCTGATCGCTACGTCCAGTGGGCCGCCGCTCGCCGATACTTCCAGCTCCAACCGCGCGGGGGCGGGGCTTTCGCCAGCGATCATTTCCATTTCGACGAACGGCACGCTGCCCTCGCCGATGGTGAGCGTAAGCGGTCCTTCGGCGCTTTCGAGCGCCGAGGGCTCATCGGCAAAGCCGGATTGCGCGAACGCTAATCCGGTTGCAACAGACGCGAGCGCAGCGCTTGCGAGCAGCAGAATCCTGACACGTGTCCCGCGCCTCATAAGGCCACCATCATTTGCCAACAAGGAATCGGCGATCCAGCAAGACTAGCACGTCCGCTTTAGTGACGCATGGTCAGCGTCAGCCCGGCGAAGTTCTCTTCTTGGGAAACGCCGTGCCCGCCGACGCTGACGCTGAATTCGCGTTCGACGTAAGCGAGCGAGGCCTGCAGGCCGTGGCGCTCGTAGGTGATGCCAGCCTGCATATCGCCGATTTCCACACGATCCTGCAGCGCGATCGACGCGCCGGCGCCGCCGAATTCGCTGCGCGTTCCAGGTTGCCAGATCAGCGCTTCATCCTCGGATGCGGCAAAAATATACCATTTCGGCTCCGCAGAAGGCTGATCGCGGCGGACGTTGCGAAGGCCGCGGCCAAGCCGCAATTCCGAAGCCCGTCGCTCGCTGGCGACATCGCCCTGGGCGTTGAAGCCGAGCCCGCCGCGCTGGGCGAATGCGACATCGAAACCGGCGCCCGCATTCGCCACGAGTTCGACCTCGTAGTTTCGTTCACCGTTGCGGGTCTGACGTGGAGCGGAGCTCAAGCCGACAAAGCGTCTGGTGTCGCCGGCGCCGAGATTGATGCCGAAACGGTCGCTTTCGAAGACGGTGTCTGGGTCTTGCAGATTGACGCCGTCCACGAAGGAAGCGCCTGGCGCGCCCGCATCTTCGGCGGTTGCGAACGAGGCGGCAAGGCTTACAAACCCGACCAAACCAACGACCACGAGCTTGCGTAATAGCATCGCGATCCCTCCCTACTGGGCATTAGAATGCGGTAACAATCCTTTCTAAAGCATTTAAATTCCAGGAAATGTTCAGTGGCCGTGGTTATCGCGCGGTAACGCGCCGGTGCTGATCAAGTCTTCGCGGGCGCTAGACTGCGCTGCATGATGACGACATCGAGGGGCCGCCCGAACTTTTCGCCGACGCGGCTCATGACGCCCACATGGGAAAATCCGAGTTTGCGATGCAGCGCGATCGAAGCGGCGTTGGCGCTATCGCCGATGACGGCTAGCACCTCGCGCACACCGTCGTCGCGCAAGCCCGCAAGCACGTGTGCGAGCATTATGCTTCCAGCGCCTGACCGCAATGTTGTCGGCGCGGCATAGACTGAAACCTCGAAGCAGTGCGCGTAGGCGGCGCGGTCGCGAAATTGGGTTGCGTAGGCAAACCCCATGACCCGGCTTAAATCGGATCGCGGCGAGGCGACCACGAAGGGCCAGCCTGCGCCAACTATGCGGCTCCAGCGCGCGGTCATTTCCTCCAGGCTCGGCGGTTCGATCTCGAACGAGCCTGTCCCGGTCAGCACATGGTGGGCGTAGATGAGTTGCACCACCTCCAAATCCTGCTGGAAGCAGGGGCGGGCGATGAGCGTGGGCGCCTCAGGTGCGGTCATGGCCCGAGACGCCACATGAGGCCGCTTAGGGTCAAGGGCCGTTCACCAGATTCAAACTCTCTCAGGGTAGTATCGGTTTCGCAATGGTAAGTGTGGGGTTAACTCAACCTGCCCGGGCCAGGGGGCCTGGGCTTGCGGCGCTTGCGCTCGCGGCGCTCGCGTTGAGCGCGTGCGCTTCCATGCCCGCGCCGATCGTCTTGCCGG
>DPWD01000004.1 GCA_003526465.1 Hyphomonadaceae bacterium | reverse complement strand
GCCCTCGCGCGTCGGCGCCGCCACCAGCAGGCGGCAATTATTGGTGCCCAGGTCGAGCGCGGCAAACAGCGGCGCGCGCGTCCTTGGGCGCGTACCGGGCGTCCAGGCCCGGCTATCCCTTGCCATTGACTAACCATTCCGGCGGGGCAGGCCCCGCAATTGCCATTCGGGGCAGATGCTAGCCTAGTCCGGGGCCGCGCGCAGCCGCGGATCGCCTGAAATCGAGCTTGGCGCCGCAAACAGCACACTTATCCCCGGCTTACTCGCCTCTGGTGCGACCCGTGCTTGTTGCACAGCCGCGGTGCCCCTACCTTACCTGAACGAGTGGACAGGCGGCCCAAGAGGAGGGCTGGATATGCACGAGGCGAAGTTTACCATCGGGCAGGTCGTTAAGCACAAACTGTTCCCGTTTCGGGGCGTTGTGTTCGACGTCGATCCGCAATTCGCTAATACCGAGGAATGGCTTGCCGCCATCCCCGAGCCCATCCGCCCGCGCCGCGACCAACCTTTCTACCACCTGTTCGCCGAGAACTCCGACAGCCATTACGTGGCTTACGTGTCCGAGCAGAACCTGCTCCCCGACGACAGCGGCGAGCCGGTCGAGCACCCGCAGGTAGAGCTTGTGTTCGAAGAGACCGACGAAGGCGGCTACAAGCTGCCGCCGGAAAGCTTGAACTGAGCTGCCGCTTCAAACTCGCTGGAACGGGTAGAAATCGCCACCCAGCGGCAGAATGCGCGTGAGTTCATCGAGCGCCCGCTGAGTTTCATCGACCAGCGCAGGATCGGCGAGGTCGGCGGGGGCGATCTGTTCGCGGTAGTGCGACTTGATCCAGGTTTCGAGCTTGGCGGCCAATGCATCGTCGAGGAAAAAGCCAGCACGCGCGGCGGCGCGCTCGGCGTCGTTCATCACGATGCGCAAGCGCAGGCAGGCAGGTCCGCCTCCATTGCGCATGCTTTCGCGCACTTCGACGTACTCGACCGCACCGATCGCGGCGTTAGGCGCGGCGCACATCTCGCGCACGAAATCTGCGGCGTGGTTGTTCTCGCGCACTTCGCTGGGTGCGATGAGCGTCAGCGAGGCGGCGGCCGGCAAGCGCACCAACTGGGAATTGAAAAGATAGGACGAGACCGCGTCATCGATCCCCACGCGTTCGCGCGGGACTTCCACAAAGATCGGCTCGAATAGCCCACGCGCCGCCACGCGTATCGCCGCATAGAGCGCGGCCTTGTCGGCGAACGCGTCCTCGTGATGAAACAAAATGCGCTCATGCGCCACCGCCACCACATCATTATGGAAGGCGCCGGCGTCGATCGCGCCGTCGGCCTGGCGCGCATAGATCGCGCGCGCATCGCTCAAAGCGTGCCGGCGCGCCAGCGCACGGCAGGCTTCCAATGTTTGACGCGCCGGAAACCCGGAGCGCGGCTCGCCGGCTTGGCGCCCGTACACGAAGATCTCCACGCCCGGCGCGCCAGCGCTTGCGGCCATCCGCATATGGTTGGCCGCGCCTTCGTCGGAGAGCGCGTCGTGGGGCAAGAGCGCGGGGTGCACGGAAAAACGAGCTTCATCCGGCATCAAACGGCGCAGCGCGCGCTCGGTCTGCTCAGCTTCCAATATCCGGTGCAGCATGGTCTGCAGATTGGCGACGCTGGCGTGCAACTTGCCATCGGTGCAGTCAGCGCTCGGCGAAATTGTCGCCGCGTTTGCCGCCCACATCGCCGAAGCGGCCAACGCGGCGCGCGCTAGCGTGGGTTCGCTCTTCCAAGCACGCTCCCAGACTTGGGCGTCCGACCCGCTGAAACCGAGCGAGCGCAGCCAACTTATGTTGGGCCGCTCCTGCGGCGGCAGCACGCCCTGGCTCAAACCGAGCGCGCGCAGGCGTTGCATCTTGGCCAAGCCCTGCAACGCCGCCTCGCGCGGGCGCGCGATGGCGTCGCGGTTGCGCGCGGAAGCAAGATTGCCTTCGGAGAGGCCCGCATAATTGTGCGTCGGCCCTACCAGGCCATCGAAATTGATTTCCTCCGCGCTCACGGCAAACCCGGCGCGGCGATGGCTTGAGCCTTCTCCGCCATTTGCGAAGCAACGGGATACGCGACGTAGTCAGCGGCGTAATAGGCGCTCGGCCGCAGAGATCCCGATAGGCCCGGCCCGCCGAACGGCATGGCGCCCGAGGCGCCTGTAGTAGGCCGGTTCCAGTTGAGCACGCCCGCCCGCAATTCCTGCTTTACGCGCTCCCAGAGCGCGGAATCATCGCTGATAAGGCCACCGGAAAGGCCAAAACGCGTGGCGTTGGCCACATCGAGCGCGTGATCGAAATCGGTAACGCGAATGATTTGCAGCACCGGGCCGAACAATTCCTCATCGGGCGGGGAGAGCCCAGTCACGTCGATAAGGGCCGGGTGAACATACGCGCCATCGCGCTTGACCGGTACGATCGACTTGCCGCCCATGGCGAGCAGTGCGTGCTCGAACTTCACCGCGCGCTCTGCCGAAGCGGCATTCACCAGCGGCCCCATGAACGGCTCCGGCGTTTGCGTGGCTGGCCCAACGCCGATCTGAGGCATCAGCGCCGCAAGCGCCTCCACAATCTCCTCCCCTGCTTGTCCCTCCGGCAAGATCAGCCGGCGTGCGCAGGAACAACGTTGGCCGCTAGTGGCGAACGCCGAATGTGCGATCAGATTGGCTGCCGCCTTGGCGTCCACAGGCGGCCAGACGATGAGCGCGTTGTTGCCGCCGAGTTCGAGCGCCAGCATCACCTCAGGGCGGCCGGCAAACTTTCTGTGGATGAACGCGCCAGTGTGCGCTGAGCCGGTAAACAACACGCCGGCGAGGCCATGCGCATCGAGCAGCGCAGCGCCGGTGTCGCGCCCGCCCTGCAGCAGATTGAGCACGCCCGCGGGCAAGCCCGCCTCCTCCCACGCCTCGGCTATAAGCGCGCCGACCCCTGGTGTGAGTTCGCTGGGCTTGAACAGCACGCAATTGCCTGCGAGCAGCGCCGGCACGATATGGCCGTTCGGCAAATGGCCGGGGAAATTAAACGGCCCAAATACCGCGAGCACGCCGTGAGCGTGGTGCGAGAGCGCCATGGCGCCGAAGGGCGCCTTCTCTTCGCGCGCGCCGGCGCGCTCGGCTTGCGCGCGGATCGACAATTCGATCTTGCCAATCATGGCTTGCACTTCAGCCTTGGCGTCCCAGGTGACTTTGCCCATTTCGCGGCTGATCGTGCGCGAGAGCGCGTCGCTTCGCTTCTCGATCGCCTTGGCGAACGCACGCACGATGTCGACGCGTTCCGGCAGCGGCCGCCGTGACCATCCGGGAAACGCCAACCGCGCCGCGGCCATGGCCTCGGCGACATCGTCCTCGCTCGCGGCGCGGCCCTCCCAGACCTTCTCGCCTGTGGCCGGATCGCGCGAAGCGAACGCCTCGCCTTCGCCCTCGCGCCAGACGCCGTCGATGAAGAGTTCAGTGCGCATCGTCCACCCAAACCAAGGCTTCAGCGCCCGCTTCAAGCCCAAGGGCAGCGAGCGTGGCAGGCTTCACGCCCACCGCGTCATTGGTGTGAACAATATGGGCGCTCACGCAGCGAAAATCACCGAGGCGCGGAACCGCCAGCAGCGCGCGCACCCCGCTTGAGCTTTCACCGGCAACTTCAAGGCGCCGTAATTTCGACTCCCGCAGCGTGCGGATGGAATCGCGCCGCACGCTCATCAGCGGACCGCCGTCGAAGATATCGATCACGTTGGAGAAACTGAACCCCTCCCACTCGAGCAAGCGGCGGGCGCCGAGGCCGTCTTTGTGGCAATGGCCGACGACGGCGCGCGCGGCCTCCGGCAACAAATCCACGTAAATCGGATGCTGCGGCGTCAGGTCGAGAATGAATTGATTGTCGGTCGTCGCGCTTAGTTTGTCGGCCTCGGAAAAATCCATGCGAAAGAAGTGCCGCCCTACCGCCTCCCAAAACGGCGAGACGCCCTCGGGAGAAACCACCCCGCGCAGCTCGGAAACCACTTGTTCGCGGAAGCGGTGCGGCGCCGTCGCCATCAACATGTAGCGGCTCTGCGCCACCATGCGCCCGATCCCGTGCGTGCGGTGCTCTGGCCGCACGAACAGCGAGCCGACTTCGCTGCAGCCGGTAAAATCGTTGACGCCGATCAGCACCCGCATGTCGAACCGGCGGTTCACTGCCGCCGACGATTGCGCCTCGGTGATCATGCGAAAATTGAAGAAGGGCGGCGTTTCCCCGATCGTCGACTTAACGCCGCAGCACCCCGCCAAGACCCCATCTGCAACATGCTCAAGCGCTAGGAGGTAGCGTTCTTCGCCGGCGCCCGTGGCGCCCGATGCAAAGCTGGCGCGCGAATGCTCGAGCTTTGCGGCCATAGCGCGATCGTCTAGCATCAGGCTGGTGAAGCCTGGCCCCGCGATCTCGCGCAGCTGCTTGAACCCTTCGATATCGGCGGGGCCCGCGGCGCGAATGATGTACGCAGGCTCGCTCACGCGGTGAGGCTCCGCACATCGAAAGCCCCGCTATTCAGGCCCGCGAGCAGAAGAAATGAAAGCTTGGCGCGCTCCGCGAAGCTTGGGATGAGCGCGAATTCCTCATCGCTGTGGAGCCCCCCGCCGCAGGGGCCGAGCGTGTCGATGTTTGGGCAACCGGCGGCGGCGAGATTGTTGCCCTCGCATACCCCCCCCGATGGACGGAACTTGAGGTCAAGACCAAGCGCCTCGCCAGCGGAACGGACCCAGTCCAGCATGACACGCTGAGGCGGCGTGATCGGCTTGGGTTTGCGCGCGAAAGCGCCGTGAAGATGCGCGCCCACCCCATCGCGCGCGGAAGCAGCGGCGAGGACGCGTTGCACCTCTGCGTCGGCCCAGGCCACGCCGTCGTCGTCAGGTGCTCGCACATTGAAACGCAGCACCGCCCGCTCCGGCACCACATTGGTGGGCCCGCCGCCGTCGATGGCGCCCACGTTGAAGGTGACGCCGTCTCGCTTACCATTGAGCG
>DPWD01000103.1 GCA_003526465.1 Hyphomonadaceae bacterium | reverse complement strand
CCGGCGAGCTGAATCACAAGCGGCGCGATCGCGCCGGCGCCCGCGGCCCGGCGCACCATATCGAGCCGCGCACGCGCCAACTGTTCGCACGCCACCATCTCCGAAACGCAATAGCGCCCGCCGAAGGCCTTTACCTGGCGGCGAAACGGAATGTCGGTCACACCCGCCATCGGCGCGAGCGACACAAGCGGGGAAATTTGTTGCGAACCGAACACTGTACCTACTTGGACCGCCCTACCCGATTTCTCAGCCTCGGACGAGCTTCTCGATACCGTCACCTCCTTGAGTTCGGTCCTGAAATCAATCGAATCGCCCATTTCCGACGGTGATCAGCCGGCCCCGGCGCCCTGATCGATTGAAAGCTGCTTGCCCTCCGGGCGCTCTTCATGCGCCCTTAATGCTCACGCCTCACGCGCCTCCTCGATCCTTCATGTCGCTGCATGCCGGGATCATAGCCTCGTCCCTCAATCGCTTCGCATACGCGGTCAATAGCTTCGAGTTTGCGGAGCTATCGACCAACGTGGGTGAGTCCACGTTTTACTGGCCGCGCGTCGTCCGGCTCAACCTCGGTTCTCTCCAACGCCAGCGAGATTTCGCCTCCACGCCCTGATACCCAGCATTGCGCCGGGCCATTCCGCCAGAACGCTGTGTTCGCGCAGGTCGCCGCGTGCTATGACACTTGCGTGGCGGCAGCAGCGATCGCAGACCTTGGCGTGGCGGCGCGCGCGTTCGAACACGCTGCGGCCTTGGAAGCGGTCAAGCGCTGCCTCCATGTCGGCGAGATCAGGCTCACGCCAATAGATACGGCCCAGCACCCGCACCGGCGGCGGAAAACCCGGTGTGAAGCACGATCTGCACATCAAAGCCGTGAGCGCGCCAATACGCCTCGATCCTGGATTTCAAGACTGCGGCGCCGTGGTCGTTGGTGTAGTCAGCGGCGGGCGCGGCCCCCGATTTCGCGGGCTCGTCCAGGGCGTACTCTTCTTGTTCAGGCATTGGGCGCCCGACCATCGTCGGCCAACTCGCCCATTCGTTCATCCAACCAATCCCGCCAGTCTTCCTGCGGCCGGGAGGCCACCTCTGCGACAATGCGCAGAAGCGCCCGCCCGGTCGCAATTTCTCCAAAGGCCTGCGCCAGCTCCGCCACGGCGCGCGCACGCTCGATAAACTCGGCGACGCCATCGGTCGTATAAGCGGCCATCGCGCGCACGCGCAATTGCCGCAACGCGGCTGCCAATGACGGCGGCTCGCCATCGCTGGCTTCTCGTCGCCGCTCGTTCAGTCTGAGCGCGGCGCGGCGCCGGCGTCGATCAAGACCGAAGAAGCTTTTGTGGTCAACCCAACGCATTTGTCCTCCGGCGTTCATTGAGAGGCGTTTGGAGAGTTCTGAACCCCGACCGTGGCGCCGAGAGTGGATTCGAAGTCGCCGAACACTTCGAAAGCTTCATCGACATGCAGCGATTGCGCGCGCGCGGGCGGAAATCGGAACCGCCAAAACGAGTCGATGTGCTGGATGACGCCAATGGCTTCGCCCATCGGCATGAACAGGGCGGGCGCGCGCAAGAGGAAATCGCGAAACCCCCCGGGGCTCCCCTGCGCCAGGCCGGCGAAGGCCGCGCCATAGTCCAGCAACCCCGATTCCACACGGGCGGCCGCCCTGGAGAGGAGGTCGACGATGCGGCTGCGGATGGCGACGAGGCGCTCGCGCGCTTGCTTGTCAGCGTCCGTCACCCGCGCCGCCAATATCAGACGGGAGAGATCAGGCAGGTTGGGCAGGACCCGCGACGCCGACCACTTATAATATAGAAAGCCCTTCCAACAGAACACGCCCTCACGATAGGCGGTCTCCTCAAGCTGCAGCGCGACCCTAAGAGGGTCTAGCGCTTTCGCCGTCTCGTCGGTCATGAGTTTTTCCGACAATTTCAAGGAAAGGTCGCGCGCGCCTGCGCCGCCATTGGCGTAGGCGAGTCCGACCAATTGCTCGATCTCCTTGCCAACGAATTCGCGCATGCGCGCAATGTCGGCGTCCGATATCTCAAAATAACAGCGGGCGGGCTCGTAACCGCTCTGGCGCAACCGCTCTCGCATCAGGAAGGGATCGAACGACGGAAGGGAGTGCAGCAAGGCGAGCAGATCAAGGTCAGCGGCCACTTGGGACGCATACGCCGCGCCAGCGATTTCTCGGAGCGCGCGCTCAAATATCTTCTCTCCAAATAGCAGAGAGCGTCCGCCGAGCTCCAACTCCTGCGCCGAGAACGGAACCACGATTTTGGTCGTGGTGAGCGGCGGATGGGCGAACAGGTCTTTCTCAGCCTGCCTGACAACATGTTTGAGAATCATCGCCCGGTTCAGTGCTGGCGTGCGCAAAAGCGGTGCGCTGGCGTGCTCGGCGGTGTCGCCGTATTGTTGATGCACGAGAGCGAGATTCAAGACGCGCGCCGTCGATCCGCTGGCTCGTACGAGCGCGAGGCTGCGTAACCCCGAAGGCTTAGCCAAGCGCGCGCGCCCCCGGGGCTCGCGTACTCATTTTTTCCGCCACACGCTGTTCGCTTTCCACCGCCCGCAACGCGTCGAGCAGATGGTCCACCGTTGCCGGCGCGACGCCGGCGCGGGTCGCGGCCTGCAGTGCGGCCATAATGAGCCGCGCCGCCCAGTCCAATGTGCGTTGGCGCGCGACCGGGGATCGGATCGTTGGCTTCATGTGGCTGCCTCCTTGCAGGGTCGATCGTTCGGCTGCCCGCCGCCGTTAGCCGCCAATCTCGGCGCGCCCGCCGGCGTAGCAGCGGCCTTGGCGGAGACGACCTCCGAAAGCGCGGCGACCAGGAGGTCCGGGAACACCGGTTTCGGAACAAACGCGGAGAAGCCCTGTTGCAGCAGAACCTCTTGTTGATCCGGGCTCGCTTCGGAGATGGCGATAATGGGCGCGAGCGCGACGTCGGATTTCAAGGCGCGAATATGCTGCATCGCCTCGACCCCGCCCAAGACCGGCATTTGAAGGTCCATCAGAATGACATCGAAATCCCGCTGCCTTGCAGCTTCGAGCGCAAGAGCGCCGTCCTCGACCGCGCAAGACTCCCATCCAAGGCCGCTGACGATTTTCTCGAGGATGAAGCGGCTCGTGGCGTTATCGTCGGCGATCAGTACGCTTATGTTCCTCGTCTCGATCGCCTCGCTGACGATAATCGCGTCGTTGCCGACGCCGAACACGCACGACGGCTGGAAATGGCGCGCGTCGATGTTTGCGGCTTCGAACAGCCCGTCGACTAGATTACGCAGGACCACTGCAAATTCGAGCGCCTCGTCGAGCAGGCGGCTGGAGGCGTCCTCGGCTTCAGTTCGACGTGAAAGGGCTATCGATCTCATCATGCTATTGAGCGGAATCCTCATTTCGCGCCCGACGCTGGCCAGGAGGCGATCGCGTGACTCCACGGCAGAACGTTCGCGCGCCAACGCGCGGCCGAGTTCGGCCTCCGCCCGCTTGCGCTCCGCGACATTCCGCAGCGCAAAAAGCCCCGCGCGGCGCGTTTCCAGGATGTGCATCGTGAGCGCCGCCAGGCGTTGCAATTGTGCGATCTCAAGCGAGGTCAGATGAGACCGGGGTGCGCGATCCAACACGCACACCGTTCCCAGCCTTACGCCATTGGCGGCGACCAAGGGCGCGCCAGCGTAAAAGCGCACATGCGGTGGGCCAAGGACGAGCGGGTTGGCCCTGAACCGGTCATCCCGAGCGGCGTCCGGTATCACAAACGGCGTGTAGGACATAATCGCATACGCACAAAACGCGTGCTCACGCGGCGTTTGCTCGACGTCCACGCCGACGCGGGCCTTGAACCATTGGCAGTCCTCGTCCACCAGGGAAACGAGCGCTATCGGGACGCGAAAGATGGATTGGGCGAGCGCGGCGATGTGATCGAAGGCGTCCTCTGGCGCGGTGTGCAGAATCTCAAACGTTCGCAGCTTGGCGAGGCGGAGCGCCTCGTTCTCGGGCAGTGGCGTTGGCATTGCGGCTCCGGCGAAAAGGCGCGGCCAAGGTGAAGTGCTTCGCGTCGCGCCGGTATCAGCCAGCAGGCTAGGTCGACAGGTTGTCCGTTCGGCTAGGCTTGAAGGCCTAGTTCTCTTGGCCTAGTTTTCCCGGCGATGGCGCCTCAAGATAAGCCGAGCGGCGACGACAGGGGCGCGCGGGCGCAGGCACCGAGTGAGATGGAAGCGCATGCCGCTGTTAGGTGTAACTACGGGATTCAGTATCGTCGATTGGCCGCGACGCGTGCGGCCTCTCGTCCTGCTGATTTTCGCGCTCTTGGCCGCATTCACCCTGTTGATCTTGCAAACTTGGCGCACCGAGCTTGCGGAAAACCGCGCGCAAGCGGCTGCCGACGCGACTGGCAAGATCGTTACCGAGGCCTTCGTATTGCTCAAGCGCGTTGTCGACGCGGAGACAGGTCAGCGCGGCTATCTGCTGACCGGGATCGAGGTATACCTTGAGCCCTATAACAGAGCGCGGCAGTTGCTGCCGGCGTCTGAGGCGCGCCTCGCGGAACTGGTGAGCGGCGATCCGGCCGAGGTCGGGCACGTCGCTGAGATTCGCGAGTTGATGAATCAGCGGCTGGAACTTCTGGCGGCCGGCATAGATGCGCGGCGCCGTTCTGGCCGCGACGCAGCGGTAGCGTTCGTTATCGCAAATCACGGCAACGAGGTGATGGACGCCTTGCGGATGGAAGTCGCGGGCCTGATTGCGGAGGCCAACAGGCGCGCCAGGGATTTGGCTGTCGCCGCCGAGCGGGCCGCCGATTTCCGCGCTGCGGCGAGAACTATTTCGTTCCTGATGGCGCTTGCATTGGCGTTGCTGATCTTGTTCTGGGCGGTGCGGGAGGGCAATGCATGGCGGGAAGCGGCCGAAGTGGAAAGCCAAGCCAACGCCGAACTCGCCGCGGCGCGCGCCAAGGCGGAAGCCGCCGAACGGGCCAAGGAGCGATTCTTGACCACGGCCAGCCACGATCTTCGCCAACCGCTTCACGCGATCCGACTCTATGTCGATGCGCTCAAGGGTCGCTTGACCGAGGGCGAGGCCCGGGCCATCGCCCTGCGCCTGGACGCGGCCGCAAGCAGCATGGCGCGCATGTTTGCAACCCTGCTGGATTTGTCCCGCTTGGAAGCGGGCGTGCTTCATCCCAGCGTTAAAACGGAGTCACTGCAGGCAATCCTGCAATTGGCGAGCGAGGATGTGTGCGAACCCGCCCGGTTAGGCGGCACGGAGGTGAAACTCGTGCCAACAAGCGCGCTAGTGAGGACCGACCGCGCATTGCTGGAATCCATCATTGGCAACCTCGTGTGTAATGCGGCCAAGTTCGCGCCAGGCAAGCGCGTGCTCGTGGGCGTCCGGCGGACGGGCGAGAAGGTGCGCGTCGAAGTGCACGACCAGGGCCCCGGCATTCCGCCGGAAAAACTAGCCGCCATTTTCGATGAGTTCACGCAGCTCGAACCGCACCCCGGCGGTCTCGCGGCCGGCTTCGGCTTGGGACTTTCCATCGCCAAGCGCTTTTCGGAAATGTTGGGGACGTCGCTGGAAGTGCGTTCGACGCCGGGGCGGGGGAGTGTGTTCTCGATAGCCCTTGAGAGGGCTGACAGAGTCGCGATGCCCGGCGTGCCGCCGCCCTCAGCGCGCCTGGACGGCCAAACTGCGCTCGTGTTTGACGACGACGCCATAGCGCGCGAGGCGACGTGCCGCGCGTTGGCGGATGCTGGCATTTCGGTCACTGCGGCGGGCAGCATTGCCGAATATCGTGAAGCGCTCGCGCGACCCGCTTTCGATCTGCTGGTGCTCGACGACAATTGGCGCGCCGCGCTTGGCGACACCCCGGTTGGACCCGCGGTCCTGGTCGTGACCGGACGCAGCGAGCAGAATGCGTTCCGCGAATTGGCGGTCTCGGGAAGGTCCTTCGTGGTCAAGCCGGTTACGGCGGCAGCACTTACGCGCGCGGCGGCCGCGGCTATTTCAGCTTCGCGATCGCTTCAGCGCGCGTCTTGACGCCCAGCGCGCGATAAATGCCCGCAAGGTGGATCTTCACGGTGCCTTCGGCCAGATCGAGTTGGCGCCCGATCTCCTTGGACGTGGCCCCAGTTCGCAGGGCCTCAAGCACCTGCCGCTGGCGCTCGGTTAGCCGATTGACGTCGAACGCCGCGGCGCCCGCCGCGCGAACCTGCTGTTGCGGGCTATGCAGCACCTTGGGAACGTAGATCTGTCCCTTCAGGACTTGCTTCAGGGCGTCAACGGTTTCATCGGCGCTCAGGGATTTCGGGCAATACCCGAAGGCGCCTGCGGCCAGGCAAGCAAGGATGTCCTCGCGGTGCTCGCTGACCGAAATGATGACAATGGGAACGTCTGGCCAGCCCTCCTTAAGCGCAGCGATGGCTTCGGGACCGGCGACGCCGGGCATTCGCAAATCTAATGTGACAAGCCGGGGAGTTGGTCCTTGACTCATATAGGCAAGCGTCTCGTCAAGCGATCGAGCCTCCTCCACGGCCTTGATCTTCAGTCGATTGACCAGAAGCAGCCGCAGCCCGCTGCGAAAAATATCGTGGTCGTCGATGATGAGTACGGGTTCTTCGTTCATTGTAAAATAATTGGGGTAGGCGCCTGGGGAGTCAATGGCGCCATCCTTGCCAAGGCGGCGCATTCCACTCTGCAACCGCGCCAGCCGGAAACAATCGGAGTGGTCATGGAGCGTCCGCACCGGTGCAAGATACACGCCTCACGGAGCGGCGTCGTTTGGTCGTCCGCGGGCGGAGTGATAATGCTTCGTCGACGACCTGGAACCTCAGACGCACAGCGCGGCTCTGTGCATCGGTTGAATGGGCTGGAGACAATCGCCGGTGGCGATTTCGACGCCCAGGCGCGCGGCATTGTGGAGAAATGCACGATCATGAAATCCATTTACGGTCAACCGCATGCCCTGGCCGCGTACACGCTTCGACCAGAAGTCAATTTGATCAAGTGTTCGCGCTGCCCGAACGCCGACTTGGGCGCCGGTGTGGGCGGGCAAGTGGAACCCGGCCGCCCATGCGCCTGTGGCGCCGATACCGGTGATGGCGTGATCAGAATAGTGAAAATCGAGGCATATCCGCGAAACCATCGCCCGCAATGCAAAGCACCACTCAGTTATGGACATGAGCGGAGTGCCCCTTTCAATTTCTGCAATGCTGACGAACCCCTTCCGGCGCCATTCGGCCGGTAGCGTCGCCAACGCGGTCAGGAATTGCTCCCGGGAACGGCGCCGCTGCATGGTGGCGGCGTGAACAGTAATCCCCATTGGACGCGCCGATCCAATTGACCCGCCGGCCAGCGCCTCGGCGACCACTTGCAGCAACGCTTGATCGGTGTCGTGAAAAGTGCGCCCATGGTGGCGCCCATCAAGAACGAAGTCAGAATTGTACGCGAGGCGCGCGCTTTGCTCGGTGCGATGGACTGGACAAACAAGGTCGGCGATCACCTTGCAATCTGCAGCGCCGCATATCCCGATCCGCGCAATCAGCTCCAGCTGAGCGCTTTGTGCTCGTACTTCCTGGTCGGACCGAGATTCGAACGCTAGGAGGTCGGCAAAGCCATCGGCCGTAAGGGTCCGAGTGGTGACATCCGGACGCAACGTCTGCAGCCCATTGTCGCCGAGATAAAATTGCGACAGCGCTTGTCGCATCTGCTCGCAGCGCGCCTCATTGTGTCCGGCAGCGGCTTCGGCCAGCACGATGAGGAAGCCGTCGCCTGCCGGAATAACGACGTCTTTTGGACCGGTGTGCTTCGACAAAATCGCAAGGGAGCCCGCGCAGACCTGTTCGCGCATTCGCGGCCAACGCGCGCCCGCAGCTTTGCGAATGTCATCCAGGCCGATGACCTTGACCTGAGCCGCGTCGATCGATCCGTCATCATGCGAGATGGCCCGTAGCCGCATCGCTATTTCGACCAGGTTCGGCGATGTCTCTGCTGCGGAAATCGGCGGTGCAGGTCGGCGGAGCAAACTTTTCACGGGCCATCCCTCATGCGGCGGTTACGACGGGGACGCTATCTGGATTGGTGTGGCTCGAGAGCGAGGGAGAGGGGTAGCCGAAGAGAAAACCCTGACCGGTGTCACAACCAAGATCCTTCAGTTCCGCGGCCTGCGCTGAGGTCTCAATTCCTTCCGCGGTGACGCTAAGGCCCAGATTCTGGGCGAGCAGCACGATGGTCCGAACGATAGTCATGCATTCAGCGCTATCGATCATGCCGCTTATGAATGAGCGATCGATTTTCAGCACATCGAAGGGAAGTTCTCGCAGGTGCCGGAGGCTCGAGTAGCCAGTGCCGAAATCGTCCAAGGCCAATCGAACGCCAACATTCTTCAGCGAGGTCAGAATGAGATGCGCGCCTTCGAAATCGCCAATGAGCGCGTCCTCCGTGATCTCGATCTCGAGGCGAGAAGGTGGAAATCCGCATTCGGCGAGCGCCTGGAGGATTTTTTGAGGCAAGCATGCATCGCGCAACTGAGCAGGCGCCACATTCACGGAAAGGCGTGGCGCGCCTTCGGCGTCGCGCATGTCACGGCAGGCGCGCCGCAACAGACTAAGCGAAAGCTCTCCAATGAGCCCGATCTCTTCCGCGATCGGGATAAAGCGCGCTGGATTAAGCAGGCCTCTGGTGGGGTGGGGCCATCGCGCCAACACCTCGAATGCGGAGACCCGGCCCGACGCCAACCGCACCAATGGTTGGTAGTACGGCTCGATCTGGTCGTCTCGCACAGCGGCGCGCAAATCTCGCTCGAGTTCGGCGCGCTCCGTGACGAGCGTATCCATGCCGGCTTCAAAGAAGGCGTATCGCCCGCGCCCGTCGTTTTTCGCGCGGTAGAGAGCGATGTCGGCCCGCCGCAGCAGCAGGTTCGGGTCCTTGCCGTCGCCGGGGAACAGCGCTACCCCGAGCGTGCCGCCCACCATCAGTTCGTGCGAAGAGACAACAACGGGCTGCTCCACATTAGCAACCGTGGCGGAGAGCCAGCCGATGAGGTCTTCTTCGCGATCAAACGGGGCAACAACGACAAACTCGTCGCCGCCCAGTCGGGCCGCGAGCCCGCCTCCGCCTGCTTGATCCCGCAATCGGCCAGCGATTGTCGTCAAGAGTTCGTCGCCGACAGCGTGGCCGTAGAGGTCATTAACCGGCTTGAAGCGATCTAGGTCAACGGCAACGACGGCGACACGGGCATGACTATCGAGCAGCGCGGGCAGGGTTTCGCTGAGAAAACGCCGGTTAGGCAGACCGGTCAGCGCATCATGTAGAGCTGTGGCCGCGGCATCTCGCGCTGCCTTGAGTTCGACAGCCGCCAAGCGGCGCTCGGCTAGCGCGAAGAATACTGTCACCAGCAAGACGCCAGCGATGCCCACTGCGATGGTGAGGGCAAGCAGAGCGCCGTCCAGGCTCTCGCTGGGACCTCTTACGGTTGGATCGGCGACAAGCAGCAAAGCCCCCATGCCGGTGAAGTGCAGCGACAGGATCGCTGCCGCGAGCAGGCCGGAAGCGGCGACGAGTCGCCACGCTCGCCGCCACCACACAAGAGCTTCAAGCGCAGCAATGGCGAAGGACATGCTGAAGCACCACGATCCAACCACAAGGCCTCCGTCCCAAACCTTCCGCGCGGACGCCTCCAAGCCCAACATGCCGACATAGTGCATCAGTGTGATCGCCGTGCCCAGGGCGACGCCCGCTAGTACACGCGAGCTCGGCTGGGGCGCGCGGTCGAAGAGCATCAGTGCGAACCAAGCGCCGCCGACGGCCAAGGCGGCGGAGAGCAACGTCAAATCCAGGTCGAACCCGATCCGCATTGCCGGCGAGTAGCCGAGCATCGCGACAAAGTGGGTGGCCCAAGTGCCGCAGCCAGCCAGCAACGCAGCCAAAAATATCCAACGTCGCCGTATAAAACCGCTCGAACCTTCGCGATTCTGGAGCACGAAAATGGCCGCTGCGGACGCGCAGATGCAAACGGCGCCGGCCGTAAGCAAAAGCCAGTAATTGTGCTCATTGACGATGCAATTGAATGTGCGCAGCATGTCAGTAGTCCTTGGCGCGCATCGCCCAGAATCTCGGCGCCGTTGTTCGTTCAGATCTAGCAGTTCGCGGAAAAATTG
>DPWD01000287.1 GCA_003526465.1 Hyphomonadaceae bacterium | reverse complement strand
ATGTTCATGCCTTCGCCGAGCGCGGTCGTGCGTCCGAACAGCTCTGTGCCGATGCCGGCGATGCGGCCTGGATTGTGCAGATCGGCCAGCGTCAGCGACGAACCGCCCGCGCGGATCCCCAACAGCGCGCCCGATTGATTGATGGCGGTGGCGATGGCGTCCCAATTATTGATCAGGAAAGCGAAGAAGCCGATGAACAGCACTTTGCGGAAGAAAGGCGCCATCGGCGCTTCCTGCGCCAACACCCATTGCACGCCCGCGAGCGCGATCGAGATGGCGATCAGCGCATTCAAGACATAGGTCACATCGCCGCGGATGAGCCCGAAACCGTTCGAGGCCATGGCCAGGAACTGGTCCAGGAAAGAATTGACCTGAGCGGGATCCATCGCGCGCGCCTCCGCTCAGAACGCCGTGCGCGCCGGATCGGGCGCTGTCGTCGTTTCAGTGGGGAAGGCGCGGCGCTGGATTTCCCGCGCCCGCTGTTCGCGCGCCATGCGCTCCATGCGCTCGGTCTCCAACGCGCGGCCCTGCGCGATCAGGAGCGCGTGGATTTCCGCCAGCTGCGAGGCCTGGATGCCGAGCAATTGATTGCCAGCCTGGATAGCCCCGGTTTGGCCTTCCGATTGGCTCGACGATTGCAGAGCGCGCTCGATGTGGCCTTGGGCGCGCTCGATGGAGCGCACAGCGCCTGCTTCCGCGGCCATGGCGCGCTCCAGACTGGCGCGGCTTTCGGCCAGCCAATTGTCCGATTGCTCGCCGATCCGCTCCAGATCGAACTCTTCCCAGGTCTCTGGATAGAGCGTGCGCAAATCCTCGCTCAAGCCGTCGATCTCGAAGGCAAGCCCTTGCGCGGCGCTGAACAATTCGCGCGCCTGGCCTATGGATTGCGACAGCTCGGGCGATAATTGCAGCGGATTGGTGCGCAGCATGGCGGCGGCCTGCTCGATTTGGGCAATCTGGTTTCTGATCTGCTCCAAGGCGCGCGCGGCCGAGAGCAAATTCTGCGCGAAATTGGTTGGATCGTAGACCGTCCATTGCGCGCGCGCTGGGGGCGCTGCCAGCAGCATCGCGCTCAACACAAGCGATCCTAGCCATTTCGTGATCATGCCTGTTGCCTCCTCATTCCGCGGCCACCGCTATCGGTTCTTGAAAGCGCTTGGCTTCGGCCCGGCGGGCACGCTCGAACTTGCGCACCGCTTCGGCTGCGTCCCTAAGACCACGCCGCTCAAGCCAGGCCGTTGTGAATCCGTTGGCGCCGTGCTCGCCCAGCACGCGGTCGATTTCCCCATGATCTTCCGGGCGCGAGGCGGCGACGAAGGCGAGTGCGGCCGGCCCCAGTCCCAATTCGAACAAGCGCGCGCCGTCGCGGCTCACCAGATAATAATCGCGCTTGGGCGTGGCATTGGCGATCAGCTCGATCTGGCGGGCGTTGAGCCCCAGCGAGCGGTAGAACGCCTTGCTATGGGGTTCGCGGGCGCGATCGTTGGGCAGGAAGATGCGGGTGGCGCAGGCTTCGATAATGGTCGAGGCGATCGGCGATTGCTCGACGTCGGCCAATTCCTGGCTGGCGAAGACAACAGCGACGTTCTTCTTGCGCAACGTCTTCAGCCAATCCTGGATTTGCGCGGCGAAGAAGGCGTCCTTCAAGAAAAGCCAAGCCTCGTCGAGCACCAGCATGGTCGGCCGACCGTCGAAGCGCTGTTCCAAGGCATGGAAAAGCGCCCCCAACACCGCGCCCGCCGCCTGCTTTTGACGCAGGAGTTCATCCATTTCGAAGGCCTGCACCGCGCCATAGCCCAGGCTGGTCGCATCGTGATCGAGAAGGCGCCCAAACGGGCCGGCCTGGGTAAACGGATGCAAAGCCGCTCGCACGGCGGCGTCCTGTACAAGCGCGGCAAACAAAGTAAGCGTGCGGTCCTCGCGCGGGCGTTGGCTCAAGAGTTCGACCACGCGCCAGAGTTCGCCGCGGCGCTCCGGGGTCACCTCGACCTTGGCCGAGGCAATAACACTCAAGACCCATTCGAGCGCCCAGGCGCGGTCCTCGATGTTTTCCAAGCGCTCCAGCGGCTGCAGACCAAGAGCGCCCGCTTCGCCCAGATCGAAGAAGTCCCCACCCAGCCCCAGCACAATCGCCCGCGCCGAACGGCCCTTGTCGAACAGATAGATTTGCGCGTGCGCATACCGCAGCCATTGCGCCGCCAGCGTCGCCAGCAGCACCGATTTGCCGCTTCCGGTCGGGCCTACGATCATGGTGTGGCCGACATCGCCAACATGGAGATCGAGCCGGAACGGTGTGGCGCCATCGGTGGCGGTGAGCATCAATGTCGGCGCTTCTAAGTGCGCGTTGCGCCGCGGCCCCGCCCAGATGGCGCTTAAGGGAAGCAAGTGCGCCAGACTTGGCGTGAGCAGAAGCGGCCGGCGTGCGTCGGCGTAAGCCTGCCCCGGCAACGAGCCCAGCCACGCCTCCACCGCATTGACGCTTTCCACTTGGGTGACGAAGCCCAAGCCGTCCGCGACCTGCTGAACCTGACGCACGGCCTCGTTGGCGGCGTCTTCGCTTTCGTCCGCGATCGTGATGGTGAGCGTGGCAAAGCCAGCGCTCACCGCGTCGGCGCCCAGTTCTTGCAGCGCCGCGTCCGCGTCTTGCGCCTGATTGGCGGCGTCGTTGTCGACCAGCAGCGCTTCCTCGCGAAAGAGCGCCTCGCGCAACAGCGTCAGCAAGCCTTTGCGCTTGGAGAACCAGCGCTTCCTGATCTTCTCGAGTTCGCGGCGGCCCTCCTCGCGGTCGAGGGGAATAAAGCGGCTCACCCAGCGATAGCACACCGGCAAGCGATTGAGCGCGTCGAGCAGGCCGGGTTCGGTCTCGGCGACAAAACTCCTGACCGAAATGATTTTGAGATGTTTGGCGCCCAGCTTCGGGGAAAGCCCGCCCAGCAGCGGGGCGTCCACCAGCAGCGCGTCGAGATGAAACGGCGTTGCCGGTTTGGCGACGCGATGTGGCCGATCGGAAATGCAATCGTGCAGATAGGTCAGCGTCTCGCAATCGTCGAGCCAGCGCGCCTCGGGGCAGAAAGTCTCCAGCAGCGCCAGCAAGGAATCGGTTTCTTGACAATAGCGCTCAAGCTCAAGGCGATAGTCGATACTCGCGGTTTTCTCGGCGCCGCCCTCGAACAGGAAGCGCTCCAACCTGGTCTGCCGTTCGGCCGGCGGCAGCCAGGTGAGCGTGAAAAAATAGCGGCTCTCGAAGCGAGCGCCGGCGGCTTCGAACACGGCGCGGCGCTCTTCGTCGATCAGCCATGACAGCGCATCGGGCCAGACTGAATCAGGATAACCCGGCGCCGGCGAGCGGCGTGCTTCGACATGCAAGCACCAGCCCGATCCGAAACGGCGCAACGCATTGTTGAGCCGAGCGCTCACCCCCATCAGCTCCGATGGCGTGGAGGAATCGAGATCGGGTCCGCGAAACATTGCGGTTCGCTGGAAGGCGCCATCCTTGTTGAGCACCACGCCGGGACCGACCAATCCCGCCCACGGCAGATAGTCCGAGAGCTTCGCACGCCTGTCGCGGTAGGGCCTCAGATCCAGCATAAGTCAGGTTCCGAAATAGGAGGGCTTGGCGAGATGCCTGGGCCAGGTGTCGAGAAACCAGGGATCGCGCGCCGCCGCCCAGGCGGCAGCCCCCTGGAGAGCCGCCCATAACGGAAAGGCGATGAAGGGCTGCTGCAGACCGAAGCCGATGGCCGCACCCACAGTGGCATTGAGAATGGCGTAGGCGCGCGGAACCCCGCCCATCAGAATGGGCCGCGTCAGCGAGGTCCTGAGCGCCAAGCGATAACCGTCGGGTTCGAGTTCGGCATCCATAATCAGATCAGCGCCCCGCCGGCGAAGCCGAAGAAATCCAAGAAGAACGAGACCGCCGCGAACATGATGGCGATGCCAAGCCCCACGAACGCAAGCTTCCTCACCCCGCCCCCGCCTTCGGAGAAGATGATGGTGACGCCGGCAATGACGATGGCCACCACCGCGGCCGCGCGCGCCACCGGCCCGGTGATGGAATCCACCACCTGCTGCAGCGGCCCTTCCCAGGGCATGCCGGAGCCGGCGGCGTAAGCCGGCGCGGCAAGCGCCAGGAACGCAAGCGCGGTGGCGCCAATGCGGATGCATGTGTCTCTCTTCATACTCAGTCCCCCTTCTTGCTGTCCGGTTCGAAAATTTCGGTGATGACGCGCCCGCCTTCGCGCCTGGCGATAAACACGATCATGTCGACGGCTTGAGCAATCAGCCGCTTCGGCGGCGCCGCGCGCGCTTCCATGCAAAGGTCCTCCAGGCGCATCAGCGCATCGGCGGCTGAATTGGCGTGGAGTGTGAGCAGCCCGCCTGGATGGCCGGTGTTCCAGGCTTTCAGAACTTCGAGGGCTGCGCCATCGCGCACTTCGCCCACCACGATGCGATCGGGGCGAAGCCGAAGCGTCATCCGCACTAGATCGCGCATGGCGATGGGCGGTTCGGTGCGCTTGGCCAAGAGCTGCACGCAATTGGGGCCGGAGCAGCGCAATTCGGCGGTGTCCTCCAGAATAATGACGCGCGCTTGCTTGAAAACAGCTTCCGCCAACAGCGCATTGAGCAACGTGGTCTTGCCCGAGCCCGTGCCGCCGGCGACGATGATGTTGCGCTTCTCGCATACGGCCTCGCTCAGGCGCTTGGCCTGCGCGGGCGTGGCGATGCCGTCGCGTACATAGTCAGCAAGCGTGAAGACTATTGCCGGACGTTTGCGGATGGCGAGCACCGGCGCCTCCACCAGGGGCGGGAGAAGAGCCTGCACGCGCGCGGCGCTGTCGGGCAGAATGGTTTGCAGCGACGGGCGCGCTTCGCCCACGGTTTCGCCAGCTTCGTGCGCGATCAGGCGAATGGCCGCCTCGCGATCCTGCGGCGAGAGCCAATGGGAAGTGGCGACCAGGCCCGCGCCGGTTCGATCGAGCCAGAGCCTGCCGTCGGCATTGACCAGGGCCTCGACCACATCGTCGGCTTCCAGCGCCTCGGCGATCGCTGCCCCCAATGCGCGCGACAGCGCCGAACGCCGGCGCGCGGCGCCAATCGAGAGGGCCACACTCATGGCCGCGCCTCCCCGTTTGTTTCGATCGCCTCTTCGGCGTCGCTACGTGCGGGCATCGAATAGGCGAGCGAGCTTCCGGTGCCGACTGCTTGCGCCACCACGTCGAGAAAATCGGCAAAGCGCGCTTCCGCGCTGGCCGCTGCGCTCTCGGCCAGATCGGCGTCGAGCGGGGGATTATGCTCCAGCCACAGCCGCACAAAGAGCAGCGCGATCTCCTTGATCAGCAGGCTCTCGCCGATGAGCTTGTCGAGACGCAAGGCGATGCGCGCTTGGGCGCGGGGGCTTGCGCCATTGGCTTCCCCGCCGTTCTGCGCGAAGCGCGATTTGACCGCATCGGCCACCACGCTCGATTCCGAACGACGCTGGTCGCGCGCCATCACCCGGATGCGCGCTTCCAGTTCGCGCGGCAAATAGACGGTGATGCCTCCGCGCGGCATGGGCTCTCAGCGCTCCCCTTCTGCTGGCGGGGCGCCGGGCGCTTCGTTGGACGCAGCGACAACAAGGGACGGATGCGGCAGCGGCGCGCCGGTTTCGTCGCGAAAGCCCTTGCTTGCGGCTTCGGCCAGCCCGCCTTTGCGCGGTTTGTTTTCAGGGAAGAGATCGCGCTGCGCGGGCCGCGCACTCGCCAAAGCCGGTTTCGCCTTGGCTCGTTTCGGCGCGACCGGCGCGAGAGCGCCAAGCGCGCGCACGTCCACCCAATCGTGGGCAATGGTGAGCTGCGGCAAAGCGCGCGACGGAGGCTTCAATCGCGCCTTGAACACGGGCTCGCGGTCGAACTTCAATTTCTTGGCCCGGATTGGCTTCGTGCCGGCGATGAAAATGAGTTCTTCATCGCGCGGCAGCGCGCGCACTTCGCCGGGCAACAGAAGCGCGCGCCGCTCCTCGCGCATTGTGGTGGAGCCATGGCCCCATAGCCCAAGAATTGGACGCGGGCGACGCAGCGTCTCGCTTTCGCGCAGCTCCCAGACCTCGCCCGCCATTTCGGCGATGCGCTTGGCGGTCTCGGTGTCGGCGGCTGCGAACGAGGTGACGATGTGGCAATTGTCGAGGATGACGTTGTCGCGCCCATAGGCCTTGGTGATGTGATTGAGGCTTTGGGTGACCAGGAAGGCTTTCAAACCGTAACCGGCCATGGCCCCCATCATGGTCTCGAAAAACGGCATGCGGCCCAGCACCGGAAATTCATCGAGCACGAGGATGAGGCGATGGCGTTTCTTGCGCCCGAGCGAGTCGGCGCCCTGGTGCTCCATCAGGGCGCGCGCGATCTGGTTCACCAGCACGCGCAAGAGCGGCATGAGCCGCAGCGCATCCGAGGGCGGGGGCTGCAGATAAAGCGTCACCGGCCGCTCCGCGCACATGAGATCGCCAATGCGGAAGTCGGAAGTCTTGGTGTTGCGGGCGATGATTTCGTCGGCGAAAAGCCCAAAGAAACTCTCCGCGGTCGCTTTAACGCCGGCCTTGAGCCGCTCCTCGCCGGCGAGGAAGGATTCCGCCGCGTGCAGCACTTCGGGATGCACTTCAGGCATTTGGGTGCGCGGATTGAGCCGATGCAAAGTCGCCTTCATGGCCAACGCGGTTGCATCGAGATCGCGCAGCTTCTCGCGCACGATTGCGAGCGTCTTACGCTCGATAGGTTCGGCATAGAGCACGTGCAGGATGATGCCGACGAGCACGGCCTTGGCGGAGCGGTCCCAGAAATCCTGGTTGCGGCCATCGCCCGCCGGGTCGACCAGGATCTCGACGATGTTCTGCACGTCGCGGATTTCGTTGGCGCCCTTCCTGACCTCGAACAGCGGGTTGAAGGCGTTTGACTCCAAACGCGTCGGCGCAAAGCGCAGCACCGGCCCCAAACTCGCTCGAAACCCGGAAGTGCCGGCAAAGCCGTGGCGCGCATCGCCATCGGCGAGCTCGCCTTTCACATCGAGCACGAGCGCTGAATGCGGCCAGGCCAGCAGCGTCGGCACGACGTGGCCGCGCCCCTTGCCCGAGCGCGAGGCGCCGATCAGCAATTGATGCTCAAGACCGGCAAAACAGAGAATATCGCGCCCCAGCCGGCCGAGGATGGTTCCGGTCGTTGCCAGCAAGCCCGCCGCGTCCGCGTCAGCCACCCCGCCCCAGGCGTGTTGGCCGAACGGCTTGACGCCAATCCTGCCGCGCCCCAGCAGCAGCAACGGGAGCAACGACAAGCAGAGACCCGCAAACACAATGAAGCGCGCGACCGCGAACGGCTTGGGATAAGTCTCCGCCCACGTCTCGGTCCAGGTAAAGATCGCCCAGGGCGCATAGACCGGCGCGCCATCGAGCCGAAACAGCGGTGCGCCAAGCGCGGGCTGACGATTGAAAGTCTCGACGATGAAATTCGTGGCCGCGCTCATGGCAGCGAGGCCAAGCATCAATCCGATCGCGACGATCAACACCGCCCGCATCGCCCCTCCAACGCGCGGCAAGAAAAGGCGCGCACATCGCACACAGTGAACAATGAGAAACAGGAGCGCGTCGATTGCTCGAAAACGAGCAATGGATTGTCTAATTTCTCAACCAATTGGCGGTTTGTACGAGATGCGCATGGCCCTGTTGGAGAGATATTCCTCTATTGGCCGAACAGGTCCTCGACGTTGATGGCTTGGGCATAGATCGCATAGGCAACAGCGTGCGATCTTTTGGAGACGCCCAACCTCTCCTTGGCCATTTCGACATGGCGGCGCACGGTCTCGCGCCCAATGCCCAAGATGATGGCGATGGCCTCGTCGTCCTTGCCCAGTGCGACGAGTTTCAAGCACTCACGCTCACGACGCGCCAGTTCGATGCAGGGCCTCCCCTCCGCCGGCCCGACCAGGGCGCGCGCGGCTTCGTAAGCCTCCCCCGCGTAGCGCTGGGCGGCGAACACACGCTCGGGATCGATCTCGGGATCGTCGGCGATCAGCGAACACGAGGCCGAGTACCGGCCCGGTCCATGCAAGGGGATGGTCACCCCGTGCTTGAGGCCGTGAGCGGCGGCCGCTGCCATGATCGCTAACTGATCGGCGTCGAGCAGCGCCAGGAAACGCGGATCGGACCACGAGAACGGCAGCGCGAAGCCGCGGCCAATGACGAAAACCGGATCGCGCTCGAAGAGGCGCGCGGCCTGATAATGAAGCAACCAGGTTTTGGGATAATTCTGCAAATACACCGCGCCAAGCTCAGGACGGTCGGGGCGCACATGCGAGCAGCAGCAGAAATAGCGGAAGCCCAGGCGTTGGATTTCGACTTGCAGCAGATCGCGCACATCGTTGAGGTCCTCGGCCCGCGCGCAATGACGCGCGAACGGCCAGTCGAGGGAAGGCGCTCGCCGCCCGCTCCGATTGCTCACGTAAAACTCTCGCGTCCCTTGGCCAGGAGCGACCCCAAAACCGGTCGCCCCCATCCGTCCCCGGCATGGTCGATCCTTGCATCCCTCGATTGAGTCGACGCCGCCCACAAATGCGCAAAGCAGCGCGTCTCGAGCCGAATCACCAAGGCGATGCATTTGCGCAACGCTCGTTCGAATCGTCGGAAAGCGGCGCACCCGACGCCTGTGAGTCGGGCGTTCAATCCTTGGCGCGCGCCAGCATCCAATCGCACGCGATGTCGAGCACTTCCTTGAGGATTTGCGCCTCGCTGCGTCCGCTCTTGGCCGGGGCCCGGAAACCGTGATCGGCGTGCTCGATCCTGGCCAAGCTCGCACGCGCGCCAAGCTTGGCGACAACCGCGGCCAGCAATTCAGCGTTGGCCAGCTCATCGCGGCTGCCCTGCACGAACAGCATCGGCGTTCTTGACTTGAGCCAGATGGTCGGCGCGCGCGTCGCTGGGTTTGCCGGCGGGGTGCAACGGAAAGGCGAAGAACACCAAACCGGCCACTCCCGGCAGCGGCGAGATCGCTTGCGCCTGCGAGCTCATTCGGCCGCCAAACGATTTCCCGCCGGCAAACATCGGCAGACCCCGCGCTAAGACCTGCATGTGCGTGACCGCCGCGCGCACCACGCCGTGGCAGAGCGCGGGCGGGTCCGGCCGCTTCGATCCGCGCTCCATGTAGAGAAAATTGTAGCGCAGCGTGGCGATGCCGCGTTCGCCCAAGCCCTCGGCGATCGCCGTCATCGCCTTGTGCGCCATCCCCGCCCCT
>DPWD01000286.1:5043-5328 GCA_003526465.1 Hyphomonadaceae bacterium | reverse complement strand
CGTCATCGTCACACCGCCGCCGACCGCCGCGGGCGCCGCCAGATGCGGTTGGCCCTGCACGACTTCGCTCGCGAGCATCGGCGCGAACCAGGCGAGTGCCAGAACCGTGAGGCCGAAGAACAGCACCTGCAGCGCCCCGCCACCATCGAGCGAGAGCGCCACCGGCAACGCGTTTACGAATGTGATGGAGACCGAGGCGACGAAGGCCAACACGAAGAGACGGATCGCGGACCCGACGACCCAGCCGAGCGGACGTTCAGCCACCCAGGCCGTGCCGTTGAACAC
>DPWD01000286.1:174-5006 GCA_003526465.1 Hyphomonadaceae bacterium | reverse complement strand
AAGCCGAGCATGACGAAGAAGGCGGCGAGAAAGATGGTCGCGAGCGACACAAAGTCGGTGAGGATGTTCATACCCTCGCCCAGGGCGACCGTACGTCCGAAAAGTTCGATGCCGATCTGGCCGACACGGCCCGGATTATGGAGGTCGGCCAGTGAGAGGCCCGATCCGCCGGCGCGAAGCCCCAGCATGGCGCCCGATTGGTTGATGGTGGTGGCGAGAAAGTTCCAGTTGTTGATCAGGAAGGCGAAGAACCCGACGAACAGCACCTTGCGGANNTTGCGGAAGAAGGGCGCGAGCGGCGCCTCCTGCGCCAGCGCCCATTGGGCGCCCGCGAGCACGATCGATATGACGATGAGCGCATTCAAGACATAGGTCACATCGCCCTGGATCAGGCCGAAGCCGGAATCGGCGACGGCCAGAAACTGGTCCAGGAAGGAATTGACCGATGTAGGGTCCATTGGCGTTGCGTCCCCTCGCTTCAGAATGCCGTACGCGCTGGGGTCAGCGTGCCGGAGCGTTCGGTTGGAAAGGCGCGGCGCTGAATTTCGCGGGCGCGCTCCTCGCGCGCGATGCGCTCCAGGTGCTCGGTTTCCAGAGCACGGCCCTGCGCGATCAGCAGCGCGTGAATTTCGGCAAGCTGCGAGGCCTGAATGCCCAAGAGCTGGTTGCCGGCCTGGATAGCGCCTGTCTGACCTTCAGACGCGCCAGAAGATTGCAGCGCCCGGTCGATGGCGCCCTGCGAGCGCTCGATTGAGGCCGCGGCACGCGCTTCCGCCTGCATGGCGCGCTCCAACGCGGCGCGGCTCTCCGCCATCCAGCGGTCGGACTGACCGACAATCTCTTCGAGATCGAACTCTTCCCAGGTTTCTGGATAGCGGGTTCTGAGATCGTCGCTCAATTGATCGACCTGGAATGCAAGGCCCTGCGCGGCGGAGAAAAGACGCCGCGCCTCGCCGATCGATTGCGACAGCTCAGGACTGAGTTGAAGCGGGTTGGTGCGCAGCATCGCCGCCGCCTGTTCGATCTGGCGGATCTGATTGTTGATCTGCTCCAGCGCGCGCGTCGCCTGCAGAAGGTTCTGCGCTAGATTGGTCGGATCGAACACGGTGATGGCGTGCGCGCGCGGCGCAGGCGCCAGTACGAGCGCCAGTGCGGCCACGCCCGCACCAATGACACGCAAAAGTCTTGCTGACATGTCCTCCTCCTATTCGGCCGCCACGGCGATGCGCTTGTTGTGAACTTCTGGTGAACGCTCATTGTTGAACCGGCGGATAGCGTCGGCCGCCTCGCGCTGGCCGCGCAGGTCGAGCCAGGCTTCGGCGAAGCGTGCGGCGCCATGCTCGGCGAGAACACGATCCATCAACGCGTGATCCTCGGGGCGCGAAGACGCGACGAAAGCAAGCGCCGCGGGCCCAAGGCCCAGTTCAAACAGGCGGCAGCCGTCGCGGTTGACGAGATAATAGTCGCGCTTGGGCTTGGCCGACGCGATGAGATCGATCTGGCGCGCATTGAGGCCGAGTGCGGCGTAGAAGGCGCGGCTATGCGGCTCGCGCGCCCGGTCGTTGGGCAGATAGATGCGCGTCGCGCACGCTTCGATGATGGTGGAGGCGATGGGCGAATGCTCGACGTCGGCCAGTTCCTGGCTCGCAAACACCACCGCGACATTCCGCTTGCGCAAAGTCTTCAGCCAGTCCTGGATTTGGGCGGCAAAGAACGCGTCCTTGAGGAAGAGCCAGGCCTCATCGAGGACCAGCATGGTCGGGCGGCCGTCGAAGTGCTTCTCCAGCGCATGAAAGAGCGCGCCAAGGACTGCGCCCGCGGCTTCGGGCCGGCGCAGCACATCGTCCATCTCGAACGCCTGCACCGCGCCATAGCCAAGGGTCGAAGCGTCATGATCGATGAGCCGGCCGTGCGGTCCCGCTTGCGTGAACGGATGGAGTGCGGCGCGAATCTGCGTATTCTGCATGAGGGCCGCAAACAGCGTGAGCGTGCGGTCCTCGGACGGGCGCTCCGCCAGCAATTCGAGCACGCGCCAGACTTCCGTGCGCAGATCGGGCGTGACCGCGACGTTGGCGGACGCGATGAGGCCAAGGAGCCAATCCTGGGCCCAGGAGCGTTCGTGGGCATCGTCCACGCGTTCGAGCGGTTGCAATCCCAGCGCATCGGCTTCGCCGAGATCGAAGAAGGTACCGCCAAGGCCCAGAATGGTCGCGCGTGCGGAGCGGCCTTTGTCGAAGAGATAGAGCTGCGCGCCAGGATATCTCTGCCATTGTGCGGCCAGCGTGGCGAGCAGCACCGATTTGCCGCTCCCGGTCGGTCCCACGATCATGGCGTGGCCGACGTCGCCGACATGGAGATCGAGCCGGAACGGCGTTGCGCCATCGGTCGCCGTCAGCATCAAGGGCGGGCTATTCAAGTGCGCGTTGCGGTGCGGACCGGCCCAGACCGCGGAGAGCGGCAAGAGATGCGCAAGACTGGGTGACAAGAGGATCGGCCGGCGCGCGTCGGCGTAGGCTTGACCCGGCAGGGAGCCGAGCCACGCCTCGACGGCGTTGACGTTTTCCACTTGGGTCACGAAGCCCAGGCCATCGGCGATCTGCTGAATCTGGCGCACCGCATCGTCGGCCAGATCTTCGCTTTCCTCGGCCACAATGATGGTCAACGTCGCATAGCCCGCGCTCACGGCGTCGGCGCCGAGTTCCTGGAGCGCGGTATCAGCGTCGGCGGCCTGGTTGGCGGCGTCATTGTCGACGAGCAGCGCTTCTTCTCTGAACAGAGCCTCGCGCAGCAAGGTCAGAAGACCCTTGCGCTTCGAGAACCATCGCTTGCGCGTTTTCTCCAGTTCGCGGCGCGCCTCTTCCCCGTCGAGCGGAATAAAGCGGCTCACCCAGCGATAGGAGATGGCCAGGCGATTGAGCGCGTCGAGGAAGCCGGGCTCGGTTTCGGTGACGAAACTGCGGACGGAAATCACGCGAAGATGATGGCGTCCAAGCCGTGGCGCGAGGCCGCCAACCAGAGGCGCGTCGGTCAGGAGCGCGTCGAGATGGAATGGCGTCGCCGGTCTGGCGATGCGGTGTGGGCGGTCAGAGATGCAATCATGCAGATAGGTCAGCGTCTCTTCGTCATCGAGCCAGCGCGCCTCGGGCGTCAGCGTCTCGATGAGCGCAAGGATGTGATCGGCCTCGTTGGTGAAGCGGTCGAGATGCTGGCGGTAGTCGGTAGCGGCGACCGTTGCGCCTGCCCCGTCGGTTGCGCCCTCGAACAAGAAGGTTTCGAGTTTCGTCTGGCGCTCCGCAGGCGGGAGCCAGGTCAGCGTGAAGAAATAACGGCTCTCAAAGCGGGCGCCGGCGGCTTCGAAGACGGCCCGGCGCTCTTCGTCGATCAGCCAGGAGAGCGCATCGGGCCAGAGGCTATCGGGATAGCCGGGCGCGGGCGCGCGGCGCGCTTCCACGTGCAGGCACCAGCCCGAGCCCAAGCGGCGGAACGCATTGTTGAGACGGGCCGAGGCGCCCATCAGCTCAGATGGCGTTGAAGAATCGAGATC
Source organism: Hyphomonadaceae bacterium (assembly GCA_003526465.1). GTDB lineage: Bacteria > Pseudomonadota > Alphaproteobacteria > Caulobacterales > Aquidulcibacteraceae > Vitreimonas. The sequence continues at coordinate 1,462 of DPWD01000286.1, read as the reverse complement.
GGGGCCGCGAAAGGCCATGGTGCGCTGGAAGGCGCCGTCCTTGTTCAAGACCACACCCGGTGCGATCAAAGCGGCCCAGGGCAGGAAGTCGCTGAGCTGTGCTCCGGACTTCTTGTAGGGGCGGAGATCCATCATCGAGACGCGCCCTCAGGTTCCGAAGAAGTGGGGCTTCGCCATATGGCGGGGCCAGGTGTCGAGAAACCAGGGATCACGCGCGGCCGCCCAGGCGGCTGCACCCTGCAGCGCCGCCCAAAGCGGAAAGGCGATGAAGGGCTGCTGAAGGCCAAAGCCGATCGCCGCACCTATGGTTGCGTTGAGGATGGCGAAGTTGCGCGGCACGCCGCCCATCAGGATCGGACGTGTGAGCGAAGTTCTTAGAGGGATGCGATAGCCTTCTGGCTCGATATCGGTGTGGGCGTTCATATCGTCGCCCCGCCCGCGAAGCCGAAGAAATCGAGGAAGAATGAGACCGCCGCGAACATGATCGCGATGCCAAGACCCACGAACGCCAGCTTGCGCACGCCGCCCCCGCCTTCGGAGAAGATGATGGTGACGCCAGCGATGACAATGGCGATGACAGCCGCGGCGCGTGCGACAGGACCGGTGATCGAGTCCACAATCTGTTGCAGCGGACCTTCCCACGGCATGCCGCTGCCTGCCGCGTATGCGGGCGCGGCGAGCACGAACAGCGCGACCGCCCACGCCAATGCTCCAACCAATCTCTGGCGTTTCATGCGCCCTCCTCCTTGATGTCGTCGGTCTCCAGAATTTCGGTGATGGCACGCCCGCCTTCGCGCCGGGCGATGAACACGATCATATCGATGGCGCTGGCGATGAGGCGCTTGGGCGGTGTTGCGCGCGCCTCCATGCAGAGGTCTTCAAGCCGCATCAGCGCATCCGCGGCGGAATTGGCGTGCAGGGTCAGGAGCCCGCCGGGATGGCCGGTGTTCCAGGCTTTTAAGACTTCGAGTGCGGCGCCATCGCGAACCTCGCCGACGACGATGCGATCGGGTCGGAGCCGGAGCGTCATTTGCACCAGATCGCGCATGGTGATCGGCGGATCGGTGCGCTTGGTGAGGAGCTGAACGCAATTGGGGTTTGCACATTGCAGTTCGGCGGTGTCTTCNNNGCAAGGTGGTCTTGCCGCTGCCCGTGCCGCCGGCTACGACGATGTTGCGTTTGGCGCGCACCGCTTCCCTCAGCATCTCCGCTTGCGCTTCGGTGGCGATCCCGTCGCGCACATAGTCGGCCAGCGTGAAGATGGCGGACGGGCGCTTGCGGATCGCCA
>DPWD01000286.1:0-168 GCA_003526465.1 Hyphomonadaceae bacterium | reverse complement strand
GCCTCCACCAGCGGCGGCAGCAGCGCTTGCACGCGCGCGGCGCTGTCAGGAAGGATCGTGGCGAGCTGGGGCCTGTCTTCGCCCACCGTCTCGCCGGCTTCATGCGCCAGGAGCCGAATCGCGGCTTCGCGGTCTGGCGCCGACAGAACGTGCGCTGTGGCGATGAGG
>DPWD01000008.1:168-3273 GCA_003526465.1 Hyphomonadaceae bacterium | reverse complement strand
GAGCGATCTCATAGCGGCGGGCTGGACGATGGACGTGCCACTTCTCTCGCGGCCGTACACGCGGCTGCGCGACGAAATTCGCGCTGGCAAGCGCTCTTTTAGTCAGAAAACATGGGGGCCAGAAACTCCGACTCAGGCGGAAGCCCTGTGCAATACGCCGATGTGTACGGCCGGCAGCTTTGTATCGATGGCAGGCGAAGCGGGGTGGGCGCTAAAGCAAGAGTACGGATGGACAGGCGCATACGTGTTGCTTCACGATCGCGCCCATCCAGGCTTGCCGCCGCAGCACACGGCCGCGATTCCGGACGAGTGGGCGCTGGCCTACATTGAAGAAATGGCGGAGCGCGAAACTGAGAAATCTGCGCAGCCTTCCTAGGAGAGTGATCATGATGCGCATCGAAGACCACCCCGGCGTGCTGGCGATGCTGCAAGCGCTGGCGTCAGACCCGCACGCGATTGCGCCAGCAGCTGCGGCGGGGTTTGCGGAACGCGCGATTGAACTGATTGAGGCGTTACTCACGGAGAATGGTCGCTACGACGACGCGCTGCGCGACATTGAAGTCATGCCCGAGCAAGGCGGATGCGATGACGGCCCGGACGCCGTTGATCTTTGGATGTTGATGCGAATGCGTGCCGAGCGCGCGCTGAATGGTGAGCCATGACTAACGACGATATCCTAGACATCCGCCGGCGCGCGTTCGAGGAGGCCGCGCAGATCGCGTGGGAAATGGCGGAGCAGAACCGCGTGAGCGCGCTAAGGCTGCGTCTATCATCCAACAAGAAAGCACAGATTTACGGCAACAACGACGACGCCGATCAAACCATGATCAGCGCGCAGGTTCTAGATGCTTGCGCAGAGGAGTGCCGAGTCATCGCGGAGCGGATTCGCACGCGTAGCCCCGTAAAGACCGCGCGGGAGCAAGCCGATGGTTGAAAAGCAACTGTTTAGCGAAGCCGAACTGGATGAACACAGCGCGCGAAGGAGGCGCGGAGGAATGAAGAGGCCGTTTGAACTTGGACGCCCGGAGCCGTTGCCGACCGGCTGCATATGCCCACCGACGAGCGAACGCACATGCCAAAATCCCAAATGCCCGCGCAAAGACCATCGCTCTCCGGGCGAGAGAATCCGCGACGGTGGAGGTGTATTCAATGGCTGAAGAAACTGGCTGGCTGATCGAGCGCCACCGCGACGGCGCGCCCGTATGGTTCACCTTCGACCAGAACAACCGATTGGCGGACACGTGGACAGCGGACAGCACAAAAGCCTTGAGGTTTTCGCGCCGCATAGATGCGGAGAACGCAATTGCGTGGCGCGCAATAAGCGCGCTTTTTCTCGCCTTTGCGAGTGAGCACCGCTGGCATGATGCCCTCTGCCCGGCGAAGCCCAACGCCAAGGAGGGCGGGAAGTGAGCCGCCGCCTCGTCATCATAAGTGATGCCGATTGCCCAGAGCCGCGCATGGTCGCGTTAATGCGCCCGCGCGCCGCTGGCGGCTGCGAGTGGACCTATGTGAGCAAGTGGAAACAGCTCAGCCGGTACCGGAAATGGAACATCGCTATCGGGCGATGGGCGACGGACTTAAACACCTTCGGTGTTCGGCCTGTGATCGAACTTCGCGACGGCGAGCATTATCTGCGCGTCGAGCGCTTTGCAGAGAGCCTTGCGACTTACCCTGACGGCGTTTCGCGCCAGTGGCAGCGGCGGCTTGATGCCGAAACGCCGCTGCGACCGTCGCTAATCGGCGAGGTGCGCAAGTTCACCACGCAAGGCCCGCCCTGCCCCGGCCAGGAGAAGAGTGATGATGCCCCTCGAACACGGCGAATGCGATTACCGCGCGTCCGAACTACGCGGCATGCTGCGCCAGTGGAACGCGCTTGGCGGCGATGAGATGCGCGCGACCGTGGCGGATGCGGCCCGCACGCTTGAAGCCGCGCATGAGCGGATCGCTCATCTTGAAACGACGCTGCGGCAGATTCTGCGCGTAGATTGGGAGCGTGGGACAGATTGGGGCACCGGGGCGCTCGTGCGCAGTTATCTCGACGCGGCGCTGCGGATGCAGGACCTCGCCTGCGCCGCCCTTTCCGGCAATGCGCCAGGCACGGGAGAATGAGCGCGTCGCAAGAAGTGGCGCGAGGAGCGCGGCAAGTGAACGAACGCTGCCCAGATCAGACAACGTGATGGCAATCTTCCGCGCGCACACTCGCGCGCATGGCCGACAATTCCATCACGATCGACGCGATCCTCGACGCTTACATCGATGACGCAAAGAACTTCCGCGCCATCGCGGACCCACAGTCGCTCGTGTCGCACGCAAAGTGCGTGCGCGTGCATTGGGGCGCACTGAGCTACAAGGAATTTTGCGATGGCCGCAATCCGCGCGCGCGCAAATACGCGCAGCACCGGCGCGCGATCGATGGCGTCTCGGACTCGACGATCAATCGCGAAATCCGCAACCTGCAGGCCGCCTTGAACTTCGCCGAGCGCGAGGAACTCATCGCCCACGCCGTCAAGGTCCTGCGCCCGCCGGCAGGCGCGCCGCGCGAGCGGCTGCTTTCGTGCGATGGCCCCGATGGCGGGGAATTGAAGCGCCTTATGGCGGCGCTGAGCGATCCGCGCACGCCGGCGCACACGCGCCTCTTCACGATGCTCTCGCTGCTCGCCGCTCAGCGCAAAACCGCGAACCTGCAGCTCACCTTCGACGAAGTGGATTTCGACGCTGGCGTGATCTGGTATGCGCGCACGGCCAAGATCGTCACCAAGAAGAAGCGGCAGAACCAGCCGATGCACCCTGCCCTGCGCGCGCTGCTGCTCGAGGCCAAGGCGCTCGCGCGGCCCGGCTGCAATCACGTCATCCAGTTTCGCGGCCGCCCGATCAAGGATATCCGCGCCTCTTACAAGGCGCTGCTGAAGCGCGCGGGGATTTCGGAGTTCACGGTGCACGATCTGAGGCGCACGGCGGCGACGCACGTGGCGGCCGCGCTGGGCAACAACATCGAGGCCGCGGCAAACCTGATGGGGAATTCGCGCGCCCAGGCCGCGCGGACCTATGTTCACCTGGCGCCGAGCGCGAACCTCGAAGCCATCGGCGCGATGGACGCGATCCTCA
>DPWD01000008.1:0-161 GCA_003526465.1 Hyphomonadaceae bacterium | reverse complement strand
AAGTCCCTTTTGCGGCCATGCTGAACTATCCGCACCACCTCCGCCGCGCGGGATAGGCGCGCGCCAGACCCGCTTCAATCATCGCCGCAGCAAAGTCGCGCCCGTCGATCGTGATCGACGCCAGCGTGCGGCCATAGCGATCGCGCCCGCGCGGTTCGGCG
>DPWD01000389.1 GCA_003526465.1 Hyphomonadaceae bacterium | reverse complement strand
CGCGACATGCCCCACATCGAGCGCGCCATCTTGGTGTCGTCGATCGGCATGATCTCGATGCCGGTGGCGGTCTTCTCGACCTTCAACTGCTCGGGAACCGTGAACGAGAGCTCGCCCTTGGCACCCTTCATCTTGATCGTGCGGCCGCTGACCGTGGCAGTGACGCCCGACGGCACGGGAACGGGCTTCTTTCCGATACGTGACATGGGGATCGTGACCCTTGCTCGTCCGGCCGCGTTGGCCGGACCCTTCGTTAGAATACGTTGCAGATGATCTCGCCGCCGACGTTCTCCTCGCGGGCGCGATTGTCGCTCATCACGCCCTTGGGCGTCGACAGGATCGCGACGCCGAGACCGTTGGCGACATTCTTCAGTTCCTTGACCGGCGAGTACACGCGCCGGCCCGGCTTGGATACGCGGGTGATCTCGCGGATCGCCGGCTGGCCGTTGTAGTACTTGAGCTCGATCTCGAACTGCGGGGTTTCCCCCTTCATTTCGACGCGGGTGTAGCCGCGGATGTAACCCTCGTCCTGGAGCACGTCGAGCACGCGGGCTCTGAGGCTCGAAGCGGGAGTCGCGACTTTGGGGCGGCGACGCATCTGCGCATTGCGGATGCGGGTCAGCATGTCGCCGAGCGGATCGTTCAGTGCCATTTCTTGCCGCCTCCTTACCAGCTCGCCTTGACCATGCCGGGGATCTGGCCCTTGGAGGCCAAGTCCCGCAGCGCGATGCGCGAAAGCTGCAATTTGCGGTAATTGCCGCGCGGACGCCCGGTCAGCGCACAGCGGTTGCGGATGCGCGTGGGCGATGAGTTGCGTGGCAATTGCGCCAGCTTGAGGCGCGCGGCGAAACGCTCCTCCAGCGGCAGGCTCTCGTTGAGGGCGGCCGCATGCAGCTTGGCGCGGCGCGCGGCGAATTGCTTCGCGAGCCGCTTGCGCTTTTCGTTGCGCTGGATGGAGCTTGTCTTCGCCATACTTCACTTTCTCCCGATGCGTTCTGGGGTGGATCGCCTTGTCTTGTGACGATCAGTTCCGGAACGGGAAATCGAATTCCTTCAACAATGCTCTGGCTTCGTCGTTCGTGCGTGCGGTGGTGCAGACGACGATATCCATGCCCCACACCTGGTCGATATCGTCGTAATTGATCTCCGGGAACACGATGTGCTCTTTGATGCCCATCGCGTAATTGCCGCGCCCATCGAAGCTCTTGCCATTGAGGCCGCGGAAATCCTTCACCCGCGGCAGCGCGATGGTGACCAGGCGATCCAGGAATTCGTACATCTGGTCGCGCCGCAGCGTGACCTTGCAGCCGATGCTCATGCCTTCGCGCAGCTTGAATTGGGCGATCGACTTGCGCGCCTTGGTCGCCACCGGCTTTTGCCCCGCGATCTGGGTCAGCGCGGCGATGGCCGATTGCAGTTTCTTGGAATCGGCGGTCGCTTCGCCGACTCCCATATTGATCACGATCTTGTCGAGCCGCGGAATTTGCATGTCGTTGGAATAGCCGAACTGCTCTCGCAGGCTTTTCTTGATCTCGCTCTTGTAGCGCAGCTTCAAACGCGGCTCATAGTCGGCGGGCTTAGGCGCGCGCGGACGCGCGACTGGCGCCGCAGCCTTGGCCGCCGGCTTGCCCTGCTTGGGGGCTTGCGCCTTCTTCTCTTTTGGAGCGTCAGACATCGATCTCAACTCCAGAACCCTTGGCGAAGCGCACCTTGCGCGCGACGCCGCCCTTTTCGATCATCTTGAAGCCCACGCGCGTTGGCTTGCCGGTTTTTGGGTCGCGCAGCGCTACGTTCGACAAATGCAGCGGCGCTTCCTTGGCGACCACGCCGCCCTTCGGGTTGGCCATGTCCGGCTTGGTGTGGCGCTTCACCATATTCACGCCCTCGACCACCACCCGCTCAGCTTCCGGCAATACCATGAGCACCTTGCCAGCGCGGCCCTTGTCCTTGCCGGCGATGATGATGACGGTGTCGTCTTTTTTTATGCGTGCGGCCATTAGAGCACCTCCGGCGCCAGCGAGATGATCTTCATCTGGTTCTTCGCGCGCAGCTCGCGCGGCACCGGCCCGAAGATACGCGTGCCGATCGGCTCGCCCTGCTTGTTGACCAGAACCGCAGCGTTGGAATCGAAGCGGATGGTGGAGCCATCCTTGCGCTTCAAATCCTTGGACACGCGAACGACGATGGCCTTGACCACATCGCCCTTCTTGACGCGCCCGCGCGGCATGGCTTCCTTCACCGACACGACGATGGTGTCGCCCACGGTGGCGTAGCGGCGCTTGGAGCCGCCCAGCACCTTGATGCACATAACGCGTTTGGCGCCGGAATTGTCGGCGACCTCAAGATTGGTTTGCATCTGGATCATGGCATCACGCTCCGACGCGGCCGACCACTTCCCAGCGTTTCAGCTTGGATTTGGGCGGGCATTCTTGAATGTTCACCATCTCGCCAGCCTTGAACGCGTTGGTTTCGTCATGGGCATGGAATTTGGCCGACCGGCGCACGGTCTTCTTCAGCAGCGGATGCAAATAAGTGCGCTCGACGCGCACGACGACGGTCTTGTCGCCCTTATCGCTCACGATCGTTCCGGTCATAATGCGGCGCGGCATCGCTTTATCCTTACACTTTTATCTTCGGCGCTTTTTCGCGCAGCACGGTCTTGGTGCGCGCGATCATGCGGCGCACTTCGCGCATGCGCGATGATTTCTCCAGCTGCCCGGTGGCTTGCTGGAAGCGCAGATTGAATTGCTCTTTCTTCAGCTGCGCGAGTTCGTCGCCCAGCTTGCCTTCGTCGCCGGCGCGGAAGTCTTGCAACTCCTTGCGGATTTCACGGTGCTTCATCAGAGCCCCTCCATCCGGGCGATGATCTTGGTGCGCACGGAAAGCTTGGCCGCGCCCAGGCGAAGCGATTCACGCGCGATTGCTTCGGGCACGCCGTCGACCTCGAACATGATGCGGCCCGGCGCCACGCGCGCAGCCCAGTACTCGACCGCGCCCTTGCCTTTGCCCATCCGCACTTCGACCGGCTTTTGCGACACCGGCACGTCCGGGAAGATCCGAATCCAGACCCGGCCTTGCCGCTTCATTTCGCGGGTGATGGCGCGGCGGGCGGCTTCGATCTCGCGCGCATTGACGCGGTTTGGCTCGAGCGCCTTCAGCCCGAACTCGCCGAAATTCAGCGCGGCGCCGGCCTTGGTGTTCCCCTTGATGCGGCCCTTGTGGGCGCGCCGGAACTTGGTTTTCTTCGGCTGCATCATGGCGTTTATGCCTCCGGCTCAGCGTTTTCTTCGCCGCGGGGCGGGCGGCGTCCGCGGCGCGGACGGTCGCCCGGAGGCGGACGGTCCTCGCGAGCCGGACGGTCGCGATCACGTCGCTCGCGGTTTTCGCCGGTGTCCATCGCCCGGCGGTCTTGCGCCATCGGGTCGTGCTCAAGGATTTCGCCTTTGAAGATCCACACCTTCACGCCGATCTTGCCGTAAGCGGTGTCGGCTTCGGCGACGCCGTAATCGACATCGGCGCGCAGCGTATGCAGCGGCACGCGGCCCTCGCGGTACCATTCCATGCGCGCGATTTCAGCGCCACCCAGACGCCCCGATACATTGATGCGGATGCCTTGCGCGCCAAGGCGCATCGCCGATTGCATCGCCCGCTTCATGGCGCGGCGGAACGCCACGCGGCGCTCGAGCTGTTGGGCGACGCCCTCGGCGACCAAGGTGGAGTCGGTCTCTGGCTTGCGCACTTCGACCAGGTTCAGGTGCACTTCCGCGCCTGGCGCCATTGCCGCGAGGTCCTTGCGCAGCTTTTCGATGTCGGTGCCCTTCTTACCAATCACCACGCCCGGCTTGGCGGTGAAGATGGTGATGCGGCACTTCTTGAGCGGACGCTCGATGATGATCTTGGAAACGCCCGCGGCTTTCATTTTCTCGCGCACGAATTTGCGGATCTTGATGTCCTCGTGCAGCAGGCGCGAGAAATCCTTGCTGTTGGCGTACCAACGGCTGTCCCAGGTGCGATTGACCCCGAGGCGGAGCCCGATTGGATTGACTTTCTGACCCATCAGGCGGCCTCGGCGGTTTCAGGCTGCTTGGTGGTGTCGCGCAGCACGATGGTGAGTTGGGAGAACAATTTTTCGATGCGCACGCCGCGGCCCCGCGCACGCGTGTGCATGCGCTTCATGGTGATGTTCTTGCCGACATGGGCCTGCGCAACGACCAGGCCGTCGAGATCGAGGCCGTGATTGTTCTCGGCGTTGTCCATCGCCGATTGCAGGCACTTCAGGACGTCCTTGGAGATGCGCTTCCGGGAGAAGCGCAGCTCGTTCTTGGCTTTCTCCGCGGAAAGCCCGCGGATCGATTGTGCCACCAGATTGAGCTTCTGCGGGCTGATGCGCAGCGTGCGCAGCACGGCGCGCGCTTCGTTGGAGGCTTGCTTGGGAGGAGATTTGGGCTTGCTCATCTCACTTCCTCTTGGCCTTCTTGTCGGCGCCGTGGCCGAAATAGTTCCGCGTCGGCGCGAACTCGCCGAGCTTGTGGCCGACCATGTCTTCGCTCACGAGCACGGGCGTAAACATCTTGCCGTTGTGGACCTGGAAGGTGAGGCCCACGAATTGCGGCATGATGGTCGAACGGCGCGACCACGTCTTGATCGCCTCGCGCCGGCCGCCACCCATGGCCTTCTCGGCCTTGGCGAGCAGGTATCCGTCCACAAACGGGCCTTTCCAAATCGAACGCGGCATTTCCTAGCTCACCTTCTTGGAGTGACGACGGCGGATAATCAGGCGATCCGACGGCTTGGTCTTGCGGGTCTTCGGACCGCGGGTTTTCTTGCCCCAGGGCGTGACGGGGTGGCGGCCGCCCGAAGTTTTGCCTTCACCGCCGCCATGGGGGTGATCGACCGGGTTCATCGCGACGCCGCGTACGGAAGGCTTGCGGCCGAGCCACTTGGTGCGGCCTGCCTTGCCCCAGACTTCGTTCATGTTGTCGGGGTTCGACACCGCGCCGATGGTGGCCATGCACACATCCTGCACCATGCGCACTTCGCCGGAAGCCATGCGCAATTGCGCGTAACCGGTTTCGCGGCCCACCACTTGCGCGTAGGTGCCGGCCGAGCGCGCCATCTGCGCGCCCTTCAGCGGCTTCAGTTCGACATTGTGCACGATGGTGCCAACCGGGATGGCCTTCAGCGGCATGGCGTTACCGGGCTTCACATCGACCTTCTCGCCGGCGATGACGGTATCGCCAGCCTTTAGACGCTGCGGCGCCACGATGTACGCGAGCTCGCCGTCCTTGTACTTGATCAGGGCGATGAAGGCGGTGCGGTTGGGGTCGTATTCGAGGCGCTGGACGACGGCCTCCACGCCCCATTTGCGCCGCTTGAAATCGATCATGCGATAAGTGCGCTTGTGCCCGCCGCCGTGACGAAACGCGGTGACACGGCCCATATTGTTGCGCCCACCGGACTTGCTCAGCCCTTCGGTCAAGCCCTTCACTGGCTTGCCCTTATAGAGTTCGCTGCGGTCGACGATCACCAGTTCGCGGCGGCCCGGCGAAGTGGGGCGGAATTGCTTGAGCGCCATTACGAAAGCCCCGTCGTCACGTCGATGGAATACCCTTCAAGCAGCGTGACGATGGCGTTCTTGGTGTCCGAACGCTTGCCGGCGATGCCGCGGAATTGCTTGGTCTTGCCCTTGCGCCGCAGCGTGTTCACAGCGCCAACCTTGACCTTGAAAAGCTTCTCGACCGCTTCCTTCACGTCCTTCTTGGTCGCGGCCAAGGGCACGCGGAAAACGACCTTGTTCTGCTCAGAAAGCAGGGTCGCCTTTTCCGTGATCACCGGCTTAACGATGATGTCGTAATGCTTGAGCGCGCTCATGCCGCAGCTCCCTCGGTTTTCTTGAAGCGGGCGTGGATGGCGGCGACCGCGTCGGCGGTGAGCACCAGCTTACCTCGGCGCAGGATGTCGTAAACGTTGAGCCCCGCGTTTGGCAGCACATCGAGGTTCGGGATGTTGCGCGCGGCGCGGGCGAAATTATCGTCCACCGCGGCGCCGGCGATGATCAGGGCATTGTCGAGCTTCAGCTTGCCCAGCGACTTGCGCAGCACCGCTGTCTTGCCTTCCTTCAGCGCAGCCGCCTCAACGATGACGATGTCGCCGGCCTTGGCTTTGGCGGAGAGCGCGTGGCGCAGCGCCAGGGCGCGGAATTTCTTGGTGAGGTCGTGGCTGTAATCGCGCGGCAGCCGGTTGTGAGCGTGGCCGCCGCCGCGGAAGATCGGAGCGTTGGCAGCGCCGTGGCGGGCCTGGCCGGTGCCCTTTTGCTTATAGAGCTTGGAGTGGGTGCGGGCGACTTCGCCGCGGCTTAGAGTCTTGTGCGTGCCGGCGCGACGCTTGGCCAACTGATACTTGACCATGCGCTGCAGGATGTCGGCGCGGACTTCCTTGATGCCGAACACGGCTTCTTCAAGCTCGATTGAGCCGGACTTTTTTGCGTCGAGGGTATGGATGTCGAGTTTCATGTCCGCCCTCACTCAGCGCCCGCTTGGCGCAGCCCGGCCGGTTTCGGCGCTTCCTTCGGCAACACAGCCTTGGCGGCGTCGCGCACTTCGACCCAGCCATTCTCAGCGCCTGGCACCGCGCCCTTCACAAACAAAAGTCCGCGCTTTGGATCGACGCGGACGATTTGCAGATTTTGTACAGAAACGCGTTCGTCGCCCAGGTGGCCGGCCATCTTCTTGCCTTTGAAAACCTTGCCCGGGTCCTGGCGCTGGCCGGTGGAGCCGTGCGAGCGGTGCGAGACCGAGACGCCGTGGGTGGCGCGCAGGCCGCCGAAATTCCAGCGCTTCATGGCGCCGGCGAAGCCCTTGCCGATGGAAACGCCGGCAACGTCGACTTTCTGGCCAACAACGAAATGGTCGGCGCTGATGAGGGCGCCGACCGGGAGGAGGTTATCTTCGGAAACACGGAACTCGCGCACAATCGCTTTCGGCTCGACTTTGGCGCGGGCGAACTGGCCGCGTTCGGCTTGGGTCTTGCGCGTGGCCTTGGCCTGGCCGGCGCCGAGTTGCACCGCGGCGTAGCCGTCGCCCTTGGCTTCGCGTGCCGGCGCGGCCTTGGCGTTCTTGCGCGACTTCTTGGGCTTCAGCGAAACAGCCGCGCCGGTGGAATCCTTGAACTCTTCGGCTTTCACCGTGCGCCTTCCGACAACTTGGCAGCCATCGAGAGTGAGCACGGTAACAGGCGTCTGCGCGCCATCGTCGCCGTACACGCTCATCATGCCGACCTTGCGTGCGATCACGCCGGTGCGTTGCGATTTGGCCATGGCGCTCAACCCAGCACTTGAATCTGAACGTCGACGCCGGCCGACAGATCGAGTTTCATCAGCGCGTCAACGGTTTGCGGCGTTGGCTGCACGATGTCGAGCACGCGCTTGTGCGTGCGAATCTCGAATTGCTCGCGGCTCTTCTTGTCGACGTGTGGGGAGCGGTTGACGGTGAATTTTTCAATGCGCGTCGGCAGCGGCACTGGGCCGATTACGGTGGCGCCGGTGCGCTTGGCGGTCGATACGATCTCCTTCGCCGACAGATCGAGCGTGCGGTGATCGAAGGCCTTCAGCCTGATCCGGATGTTCTGCTGCATCATCGCCCAAAATTCCTAGAAACCGCTTCCCGAACCCGGTTTCCCGAGCCCAGCCCGATCCAAACGCAACACGGTCCCGGCCTGGACCCCTGCAGGGTCAAGACCGGGAAACGAAAACCGCTCCCAACCGGCAGGCAGCTGCAAAACCACGGGAAATTCGCAAAAAACGCTGAGGGGTTGAGCCTTCTGGCTCACGTGCGATCCTGGCGCCGGCCTTGAGCCGGGCAGGTTCTCACCCGCGTCGATTGCGAACCGCGTCTAGGCTTTTCACCTACGGCCGGCTCGAAGGGGCGTCAGATACAGGCGCCCATGGGGTGGCGTCAAGGCAAGTTTCGCCCAATCTTCATTCGCCGATGTTGACGCTGCCGGACCCCATGATTTCCTGCTGCTGCCGACCGGTCACCGCGCGCGCTGAAACGCTGCCCGGGCCCGCTATCTCCGCGTTGAGATCGCCGACGACCCCCGCCACAGCGACATCGCCAGAGCCGATAATATCTACCGTGAGATTCCGCACCGGCGCGGCAATGCGCACGCTGCCGGAGCCCGCCGTCTCCACGTTCGCATTGGTCACGGCGCCGCCTTGAATTACAACATCGCCCGACCCAAGCCCGTCGCTGGTCAGCTCACCCGTGAGCGAAGCGATGGTCACAGAGCCGGAGCCGGTGGCGTCGATGGTGGCGCGCTCCCCGATTGCGCCCGTGGTCAGGTCGCCCGATCCCATCAAGTCCGCGTTGAGGCTGCGCGCAGCGCCTGCGATGACCGCGCCGGAGCCGGCGATTTCCACATCAAGCGCGCCGGCGAGATCGCCAATAGTCACCGCACCGCAACCGAGAAAGTCGAGGTCGACCGCCTCGCCTGGGCCGATCTCGGTGGTGCTGCCCCCACCAATGCTGAGGCGCAGCGTGCGCGGCGCGCGAATGGTGATTTGGGGCAAGTCGGCGAGGGTGAGTTCGCCATAGCCCTCAAGGTTCACGGCGCCGGCGTCGCGGCACGCGTCGACACGCCCGCGCAACTGGCCGTCGATATTGACGTCGCCATTCCTGGTGGAGATCAGCGGCATTGGAGCGCGGCCTGGATTGGAAATCTCTACCGAGAAATCGGTTCTATCCTCGGGAGTTATGGTGATGTGTGCGGCCGTGTGCCTGATAACCAGCACGTCCCCCGAATATGCCGTCGCCGCCATCTGGCCGGGCGCTGCGCTCGCCAGTGCGGCCTTTCCGCCCTCGTGGTCGCCAATTTCAAACAGGATGTGGTCGCGCCCGACCATCGCCACGAACGCGAAGATGACCGCGAACGTCACCGCCGCCACGAAAACAAAGCGCTCCATCCCGGTCTCCCTCGCGCGCCGCAGGCGCGTTGTGCTTGGCTAGAGGATGCCGTTTCTACCGCTCTTGGATGCAAAAAGGGCCGCCCCGGTGGGGGGCGGCCCTCTGCGCTGCAAGGCAAGCGCCTTGATTATTCCACGATCTTGGCCACCACGCCCGAACCCACGGTGCGGCCGCCTTCGCGGATGGCGAAGCGCAGGCCTTGGTCCATGGCGATCGGGGTGATCAACTCGACCGAAATTTTGATGTTGTCGCCCGGCATGACCATTTCGACGCCACTCGGCAGGTTGCAGATGCCGGTGACGTCAGTGGTGCGGAAATAGAATTGCGGGCGGTAATTGGTGAAGAAGGGGGTGTGGCGGCCGCCTTCCTCCTTGGTCAGGATGTAGACCTCCGCTTCGAACTTCTTGTGCGGGGTGATCGAGCCCGGCTTGGCCAAAACCTGGCCGCGCTCGACGCCTTCGCGGTCGACGCCCCGCAACAGCGCGCCAATATTGTCGCCGGCTTGACCCTGATCGAGCAGCTTGCGGAACATTTCAACGCCCGTGCACGTCGTCTTCACGGTGTCGCGCAGGCCGATGATCTCGACTTCGTCGCCAACCTTGACGATGCCCTTCTCGACCCGCCCGGTCACCACGGTGCCGCGGCCCGAGATCGAGAACACGTCTTCGACCGGCATCAGGAACGGCTGGTCGAGCGGACGCGCCGGCTGGGGAATGTAGGAATCGACGGCGTCCATCAGTTTCATGATCGAGCCTTCGCCGAGTTCAGCGTCGCCGCCTTCCATGGCGACCAGCGCCGAGCCCTTGATGATGGGGATTTCGTCGCCAGGGAAATTGTAGCTCGACAGCAATTCGCGGATTTCCATCTCGACCAGTTCGGCGAGTTCGGGGTCGGCCATGTCCATCTTGTTCATGTAGACCACCAGCGCCGGAACGCCGACCTGGCGGGCGAGCAGGATGTGCTCGCGCGTTTGCGGCATCGGGCCGTCGGCGCCGGACACCACCAGGATCGCGCCGTCCATTTGGGCGGCGCCGGTGATCATGTT
>DPWD01000170.1:768-2899 GCA_003526465.1 Hyphomonadaceae bacterium | reverse complement strand
TGGTTCGGGCGCTTGCCGCGCGCCAAGCTTGAAGTGCGCCGCGTGCCCGCGTTCGCCGAAGCCGGCCAGCCGGGCGCCTCGTATTCCGCGCCGTCGATCGAGGGCGGGCAGCCCGGCATTTACTACGTCAATTTGCGCAATTTGCGGGAGATGACCCGCATCGACTTGCCGACGCAGGACTTCCACGAAGCCGTTCCGGGCCACCACTTTCAAACTGCGCTCGCGCTCGAACTCGACGACACCCCGCTCATTCGCCGGCTCATCACCGTCAACGCCTACAGCGAAGGTTGGGGGCTCTACGCCGAACAACTCGCGGACGAACTCAATTTCTACGCCAACGATCCGATCGGCCGGATCGGCTATTTGCGCTGGCAGCTTTGGCGCGCCGCGCGCCTCGTTGTGGATACCGGGCTGCACGCCAAGGGATGGTCACGCCAACAGGCCATCGACTATCTAATCGCGGCCACCGGCGATTCCTGGAGCACGGTCGCCACCGAGGTCGACCGCTACGTGGTGTGGCCGGGGCAGGCCTGCGGCTACGAATTGGGGCGGCGCGAAATCGTGGCCCTGCGCGAGCGCGCCCGCCGCGCGCTCGGGCCAGACTTCGACCTGCGCGGCTTTCACGATGTCGTGCTTTTGAACGGCGAAGTTCCACTCCCCGTGCTGGAGCAATTGGTCGACGAGTGGATCCCGCGGCGCCAGCGCGAAGCGCAACGCCAGGGGAGCTGAATGCCTTTTCGATCGCGATGCGCCCCACCCATCCCCGGGCCTGCCGCTGGCGCGGCGTCCCGGGGATGGGTGGGGAAATGTTGGGTTGGCATGATAGCTATTGAAACGGCGAAACAAGGTCCCGCAGCTTCGGCCAGGCGCGGTCGGCGTCCTTCAGCAGCGCCGGATCGGCGCAATCGGGCCAGGCAATACCCAGTTCTGGATCGTTCCAGAGCAACCCCATCTCCGCTTCCGGGGCGTATTCGGCGCTGGTTTTGTACAATACCTCGGCGTCCTCGCTCAGCGTGCAATAGCCGTGCGCCATGCCGGCGGGCGCGTAGAGCTGGCGCCAATTCTCAGCGCTGAGTTCGATCGCGACATGGGCGCCATAAGTAGGCGAACCGTGCCTGACATCGACGGCGACATCGAGCACCGCCCCGCGCGTCACCCGCACCAATTTGGCCTGCGCGTGCGGCGGCGCCTGGAAGTGCAGGCCGCGCACCACCCCCTTTTTGCTCGAGAAAGCGTGATTGTCCTGCTCCCAACCGTGAACGATGCCATGCGCCGCCAGCGCGCTCGCCTTGAACACTTCGGAGAAAAACCCGCGCGCATCGCCGCGCCGCTCCGGCTCAACGATCAACACCCCGGCAATGGCGGTGGTCAGCACACGCATTTGCTATTCCCCAGCAGCCTGACGGAGCGGCGCCCACCAATCGCGCCGCGCAAGATACCATTGCACGGTCTGCGCCAGCCCCGCCTCGAACTCGCGGCTAGGGCGCCATTCGAGCTCGCGCTCGATCTTGGAGCAATCGATCGCATAGCGCCAATCGTGCCCCGGGCGGTCGGCGACGAAGGTGATAAGATTTCGGCGCGGGCCAATGGCGGGGTCCGACGCAAATTCATCCACCAGATCGCAGATCGCCTCCGCCACCGCTAGATTGCGCCTCTCGCTGCGCCCACCGACGACGTAAGTATCGCCAACCGCCCCGCGCTCCAGCACCAGGCGAACCGCGTTGACGTGATCGTCGACATAGAGCCAGTCGCGAATATTGCCGCCGTCTCCGTAAACCGGCAAAGGCCGGCCCTCGATCGCGGCCAGGATCATGCGCGGGATGAACTTCTCGGGAAACTGGTACGGCCCGTAATTGTTGGAACAATTGGTAATGAGAATTGGCAACCCATAGGTGTGCCCCCAGGCGCGCACCAGGTGATCGGCGGCGGCCTTGCTGGCGGAATAGGGTGAGCGCGGATCGTAGCTTGTGCCCTCGGCGAAGGCGCCCTCATCCCCCAGCGCGCCGAACACTTCGTCAGTTGAGACCTGGAGGAAGCGGAATTTTTTCGCACGCTCCGCCGGCAGCGTACGCCAATAATCGCGCGCGGTCTCCAGCAGCGCGTGTGTGCCGACGATGTTGGTCTGAATAAA
>DPWD01000170.1:0-729 GCA_003526465.1 Hyphomonadaceae bacterium | reverse complement strand
CCGACCAACGCCAGATCGCCGATGTCTCCCTTCTGGAACCGGTAGCGCTGGTGGGACTGAATCTCCGCCAGCGAAGCTAGGTTCGCCGCATAGGTCAGCTTGTCCAGATTGAGGATATGCCAGCCGGTGTCGGCGATCAGGCGCCGACACGCCGCTGAGCCGATAAAGCCAGCGCCGCCAGTGATCAGAACTCGCATCGCCACTCTTTGCACCAAAGCCGCGCCAGGCGCCAAGCGCCTGGCATACTTCTAGGCCTAGCGAATCCCCCGGCATCGGCTAGATGCGTGTACGCGGCCATGCCAGACCTCACTCCCCCCACCATTGTCGTGGTTACGCACAACAGCCGCGCCCATTTCCCGGCGCTCAAGGCGGCGCTTGAACGGCAGACCCTGGCGTACGACCTGATCGTCATCGACAGCGGCTCGCGCGCCGAGGAGCGCCCGCTCGCCGCCGATTTCCCCGCCGCGACGATCGTTCAGATCGCGGAAAATCTCGGCTTTGCGGCGGCGAACAATCGCGCCGTCGAGCGCGTTGCGGGGCCATTTGTCGTCCTGCTCAATCCCGACGCATTTCCAGAGACCGACTGGCTGGAGCAAATGATCGCCGCCGCGGAGCGCCGGCCTGAAGCTGCATGCGTCGCATCGCTCCTGCTCATGGCCGACGATGACCGCCGCTACGACGGCGTCGGCGATTGCGTGCACGCCTGCGGCGCCAGTTGGCGCGGCGCAC
>DPWD01000403.1 GCA_003526465.1 Hyphomonadaceae bacterium | reverse complement strand
CACGCTCCGCCTTGCATCTGCGCGCGCGCCGCCGCCACCGCTGCATCGACCTGCGCGCCGCCGCCTTGGCGAGCGCGTCCGTAACGCTCCTCCGATGCCGGATTGACGAGGTCAAGCCAACCCTCGCCGTCCTCGACGGATTTGCCATTGATGAAGTGCGTGACGTCTTGCATCGCGTTTCTCCTGCGTTCCCCAACCTCAGAGGCCGTTGGGCATGCCCCCGGTGACTGGGATCGCTGCGCCAGTGATGAAACGCGCCGCGTCGCTTGCGAGAAAGCTCACGACGTCGGCGACATCGCCGGCTTCGCCAAGTCGCTTCAGGGCGGCGGGCGCGGCCATCGATTGCTTAGCCTCGTCAACACTGATGCCGTGCTCTGCCGCAATCATCGCCGCTTCGCTCTCGCCCATCATCGTGGCGATCATGCCAGGGCAGACCGCATTGCAGCGGATCCTGTCCGGCCCGAACTCGGCCGCAACCGCCTTGGTCAAACCCACGACGGCAAATTTTGTGGTCGTGTAGCCGGCATAGCCAGCCACGGCGCCGAGGCCGAGGAGCGATGAAACATTAATGATCGAACCGCCGCCCTGCGTGCGCATGTGCGGGATGGCGGCCCTGATGAGATCGACCATACCGCGTACGTTGACCGCCCAGCTCAAATCCCAAGCTTGCTGGCTCAACTCCATGAACGGTCCCGCGCCGACTGCCGTGCCCGCGTTGTTCACCAGGATGTCGAGGCGACCGAATTTCTCCACCGTGACAGCAACGGCCTTGCCGCATTGTTCGCCATCGGTGACGTCGAGGCCTATTGCCAAGGCCGAAGGCCCGAACCCGCCGAGTTCGCTCTCCAATGACTTCAGATGCGACATGTCGTGGGCGGTCTCGACTAGACCCGGTATTTCCAGGTCACGTCGCCGGGCAGGCAAGTCGCCAACCACAACGTGGGCGCCCATCGCTGCAAGGCGAAGCGCGCACGCTTCGCCAATGCCCTTCGGCCGCCCGGCGCCGGTTACAAGGGCGACCTTGCCAGCAAGTATGCGATCTGTCATGGCACAAACAACTCTCTTCCATTCTGCTCTTTACGTGTCGTTGCCGGCCATTGCCGCCGAAATCACCGCGCCCACCAATGTCTCACAAAAACCCGCATGGACACCGCCATCGATCACAAGCGCTTGCCCGGTGATAAAGCGGCAATCGTCGGCCGCCAGGAAGTGAATCAACGCTGCGCACTCGTCGGCATCGCAAATGCGCCCAAGCGGCGTCGCAATCCGAACGAACGCTAGCTCCGCCGCAACATCTGGCGTGTCATTCATCGGCGTGTCGACTGTGGACGGGCAGATGCAATTCACGCGAATGCCGCGCGCGCCAAGCTCGATCGCCGCCGTTCGTGTCAGCGCAACGATGCCCGCTTTAGAAACAGAATAGCCGATATAAGCGGGAAACCCGACCAACGCTGCTAGCGACGCGACATTGATGATCGCGCCGCCATTGCGCATGTAACGAGCAGCATTTTTCACGCCATAAAACGCGCCGTAAGTATTGACGCGCAGGTTTGCGTCCAAGCTTGAGGCCGCTGTTTCGGCGATCTCCTGCCCAACAACGCCGATCCCGGCATTGTTAACGAGAATGTCGAGTCCATCGCCCTCGGCGGCGTCATGGATCATCGCTTCGACAGCGGCTTCGTCCGCGACGTCGCACACAACAGCCCGCCCATCGATCTCTTGCGCCAGTTCCTTTGCTTCGCGCAGATCGGCCAACACGACTTTGGCGCCTGCCGCGGCGAAGCGTTTTGCCGTTGCGGCGCCTATTCCAGACGCAGCTCCGGTAACGATCGCGGTCTTGCCTGCGAGAGAGAACATCTGCGGCGTCCTCCTTGGGCGTCGCGGAAACGACGCCGGTCGGATCGATCTAGAAGCGGCGGCGCGCCTCGACTCCAAATGTTTGCGGCGAACCAGTCACCTGCTGGACAAAGCCAAAATCGGAAAGGTCAGTGGTGTTGACCAGATATTCTTCATCCGTAGCGTTCCGTAAGAACGCCCCCAATTCCCAATCCTCGCTGGCGCCCACCCAGGTGAGTTGCAGGTTCACAAGCCAGTACGCGTCCTGCTGTGAGAGCGCATCGTTGGTGGTGGAGAAGAAGTGGTCGCCCTTGTAGCTCGCATCGATCTGCGGGCGCAGCAGGCCGAATCCACCGAGCGGAATATCGTAGGACGCGACGGCGCTGAAGACCGCGCCCGGCGATTGCACCAATTCGTTGCCGGAGAGATCCTGGCCGCCGAATGTTTGGAAATCGACGAGTTCGGTATCCAAAAGACCGAGTGTGAAGCTCAGATTCAGCTGATCTGTCGGGCGCAACGCCAGTTCAAGCTCCGCGCCTGCAATTTCGGCATTGGCCGCGTTGGTAAGCACGCTGACGGGGAAACCGCCGGAATTGATCAGCGTGAACACCTGCAAGTCGGAATAATCGTAAAGGAATGCAGCCGCATTCAAACGCGCACGGCCATCGAGAAACGTGACCTTAAAGCCCGCCTCGTATGCGGTCAGTTCTTCCGGCTCGTACGGCACATTCTCAGCTGGCGTGAACAAGAAGCTGCCGTTGAAGCCGCCGCTCTTGAAGCCGCGCGAAATGCTCGCGTAGAGCAGCGTGTCGGCTGTCAGGTGATAGTCAAGCGCCAGGCGCCCGGAGAAATTGGTGGCGTCGATCGCCAGCGGCAGATTCTCGTAGAGCGGAACCGAAAAACCGGGTTCCTCAAGCACCGCACTTGGATTGAAGCTGCGGTCCTCCCAGGTGTAGCGGAGACCTGTTGTCAGCGAGAGGCGATCGCTCAGCGCGAACTCGGCTTGACCGAACAGCGCGGCAGTGTTGGTTTCCTGCACGCCGGTGCTGCGCAGAAACAGTATGGGCGCGCCCAGCGCCAAGCCGTCTGGGTCAAACCCGCCAGGGAATGCAATAGGATCAATCGCCTCGGCCACCGGGCGCAGGGCGCGAAAGAGATCGACCGTGTTGTTTAACTCGACCTCTTCGGTGAGATAGTACAAGCCTGCGATCCAATTGGCGCGTTCGCCGCCGCCGGTCAGCCTGAATTCTTGGCTCAAGGTCCAGGTGTCATTGCCGAGCGTCACCGCAAGCAGTTCATTTGGGCTGGCGTCGCTCTCTTCTTCCAATACGCCTTCGTCGGTCTGGTAGGCTGTGATCGAGACAAGACCGACATCTCCCAGCGTCCAGTCCAGCGCCAGCGAACCGCTGTACGCATCGCGGCGCACGCCGCCTTCACGATCGTAGCGTCCTTCGTAGAATGGAGATGTATCCTGATAGCCCAGCGCATCCACGCATTCATTGTTGTCAATGCGGACCTGCGTGCAGGGGGCGAATGTCGTGGGGTCGAGCAGCCCAAGGTGCTCGTATTGCGAGAACGGCGTGCGGTTGAAATCCGCGTTGACGCGCAGCAACGCCGTCAAGTTCGATGCGAGGTCCGCTTCCAGAAGCAAGCGAACGCCGGTCGCGTCGGTGCCGTTTGAGCGGCGCCCGTTCTGCAAATTCGTGAAATAGCCCTCGGAGAAATTGCGAACCAATGCCGCGCGGCCGCGAACCGACTCACTCAAGGGACCACTTACCGCGCCTTCAAAGCGGTAGGTTTCGAAGTCGCCAAGTTCCAGGCTGCCCGTGGCCTCGAACTCCTCCGTCGGGCGCCGCGAGAAGTAGCTGATGGCGCCGCCGGTCGTGTTGCGGCCGTAAAGCGTACCTTGCGGCCCGCGCAGCACTTCAACCCGATCGACATCAAACAAAAGAAAGTTCTGTGCGCCAAAGGAACTCAAATAGACTTCATCGACATAGACGCCCACTGGCCCCGAATTATTAAGGCTGAAATCGTTCAAGCCAACGCCGCGGAGAAAAAAGTTCGGTTGCGTCCCAGAACCAGCGATAGCGCTGACATTTAGGTTGGGAGTAAAGCGGGCGATATCCAAGCTCTCGGTGAGCTGCAGGCTGGAGACCTCATCGCCGCCAATGCGTGTAATGGAGATGGGCACATCTTGAAGCCGCTCCTCGCGCTTCTGCGCGGTCACGACGATTTCGTCGAGCCCTTCTTCGCCGCTTTCCTGCGCATATGCCGCGCCCACCCCGAGCAAACTGCACGCCGCAGCAACGCCCAGTAAAAACCGCTCTCGAGCCATCGTTCTCTCCCCAAAAATTCTTTTTGTTTGGTGCAGTCGCCGCCCCTCTACGCCGCCTCGGTCTTTGCCTGCGGCGCGGGCGTGTACCTGCCAGGAAGTAGGGCGGAATAATCCATGAGCGCGCGCACGCGTTCGATCTCTTCGTAGTAAACTTCCACATTGACATAATTGACCGTGCGATTGTTGCGCACGTAATTCATGCCGCGTTTCAGGTCGGGAAAATCGTCCTTGAGCAATTGCTCGAATTTGGCCGCCCGCGCTGGATTTTCGCTTCGGTCGCGCAGATACGCGCCCATGAACAACGCCAGTTGATCGGCTGCGGCGTAAGGCACCCCGGCAGCCTCCAACAACCCCACCGCGAACAAAGTCGGGTGAGCGCGGTTGAACGCTGTCAAATAGAGTTGCGGGCGCCCGTCTTCCCACTCGAAGTAACCGGAATCGAGAAACGGCATGGCGTAGTCGTAGCCGGTCGCGCAGACGATGGTGTCGATCTCCTCGAACGAACCATCGGCGAATTGTACGCGCGCGCCGTCGAGGCGCTCCACCGGCCCCTTCACCTTCAATCTGCCGTGCCCGAGGTGATGGAGAATCTCGGTGTTGAGCAGCGGGTGGGTTTCGAGCAATTCGTGATCCGGTTTCGGAAATCCATAGCGCGTTGGGTCGCCGGTGATAACGCGGACGATGTCGGCAAGTTCTAAGCCGCGCATGCTTTCTGGGGTCACGCTCGGATCGTGCATGTAGTCCAGCAACGGAATGCCAAATAGGTGCTTCGGCACGATGTGATAGCCGCGGCGCACGCTTACAAATGCAGCCTCGGCTACGCGCGCGGCGTCGCAAGCGATATCCGCGCCAGAATTGCCGAGCCCGATGACGAGCACGCGCTTTCCGTCGAACTCGGAGACCTTTTTATACGCCGAAGAGTGAATGAGCCTGCCCGATGTCGCACCGGCCAAGTCCGGCATTCGCGCGCTCCAATTGGTGCCGGGGCAACAGATCAACGCTGAATAGACCCGCCTTTCCCCGGTGGACAAAACCACCTCCCAATCGCCGCCGTCGAGTTCCTTGGCACTCGTCACTTCAACGCCGAATGTGATGTTGGGATAGAGATTGAACGCGCGCGCAAAGCTCCGGATGTACTCCAACACCTGAGCTTGGCTCGGGTAATCTGGGAGACTCTCCGGCATGGGGAAGTCTGGATAACCGGTGCCGTTTCGCGAGGAGATGTAGTGGCAGGTCTCGTACATCGGCGTTCCGGGATTGCTCAGGTCCCACAGTCCGCCGACGTCGGAATGCCGCTCAAACTGGTCATAGCTGACATTCAAGCTGGCCAAGGCGCGTGCAACGATCAGCCCGTGGGGCCCCGCGCCGACGATACATACTTTGAGTTTGCCCGTGCGATCGCCCGCGCCCGCTTGCTTGCCCATAAACAACCTCTTCGTGTAGACATCACCTGGGAGTTTGTATCTGAGGGTTTATCGGCTTTTTGAAATCTGAGCAAGCCTCTATTATTAATTGTCAATCATTGGCGCCATTATTGTCAAAATTCACGGCGAAACAGGCGTAAGAACAGGTAGTTAGCTTATGTTGGCGAAGACGATACCGGCGAAGGCGCCCGGCCAGGCGGGGCGGCGTGTGCCGACCCAGCAGCGCGCACGCGCCCGCGTCGAACGCATGTTGGCGGCGGCGGAAGAGCTCTTGGTGGCGAACGGAATCGCCAATCTAAAACTCGGCGACGTGGCCGAGCGCGCCGGCGTGCCGATTGGGTCCGTCTACGAATATTTCAGCTGTCGCGAGGACCTCTTGGGCGCCCTAGCCGAACGGCACTATCGCGTCATCGAGGCCGATACGGCGAAGCGCTTCGCCGACATACAAACCATCGAGGCAATGCTGGTCGCAGTCGATCTGGCAATCGCTGAAGCTTGGACGTATGTCCGCGACAACCCAGGCTTTCGCGAAATCCTGTGCGGCGTGCAGGCCTGGGAAGGGTTGCGCGAACTAGACTGGGAGGACACGATGACCAACGCGCGCATCATCGCCGCGGCGGCCGCGCCGTTTCTCCCGAAGATCGACGCCGACGATGTGCTCGCGCTTTTTCTTGTCGTCTGTGACGCCGCAGGCAGCACGGCGCGCTTGTCCTTACACTTCGGCGCCTACGAGCACACGCTGCAGAAGACATTTCGTGAGATGGCCCGCAACCAATTCATCGAGTTGGTCCGCCTCAACGCAACACGGTAGGCCGGTCAGTGAGACGATCAAGAGTAAGCTCGGCCGCTCGGCGCATCTCCCATCGCACTCAAGCGCCCGAGCACCGAGCCTGACCTCGAATCACCTGCCGCCGGGCGCCACGAAGGACTCCAGCCGATCGAGCGTGCGGTTGGGTTCGGGCGTAACGGCAACCGGGGACGATGCCGAGACCACGTCATACTGCTTGCCTGCCGCGACTTCGCTCTCGAGACCGCTTACGGCCCGGCTATGTCATCCTCCGGCATCGCGCGCGCGGTACGCACATCCGCGTCGAGAGTTCGTAGCGCCTTTGCGCTGCTGCTACGCCGGGTCGCCGATCGAAATGGAAAAAACCGCGGGATCGATTTCGTCGCACGCGCCGCGCATCTCTACGCCATGCTGAATGGATTGAGCGCGCTTGCCGCAACCGGCGCGGATCGGCGCCTCATAAACCGCAGCATCAGGGGAGCAATGCTGCAGATCGAAACGGACCTGCGCGGCACTGGAACAAGGCGAAAGTGAGCACCCTCGATGGACGATATTTGAAATCGCCATTTTGTACGCAGGCCTCTTCTGCCCTACCGCTCCCGCTATGACGCTCTCCAATGTGCAGGCGAGCATCCCAATTTCTCTTTGAAAGCCCTGCTGAGCGCAGCGCCGCCGCCATAGCCGACGGCGTGGGCGATCGCATCAAGCGTTTTGCCGGGATCTTCAAGCATGCGGCACGTCAGATTGAGGCGCCAGCGCGCCACGTACTCCATCGCCGTCACGCCCACCGAATCGCGAAAACGGGCGGCGAACCTTGATGGCGAAAGCGCCGCACGGTCTGCGAGCCTCTCCACAGTCCAGGCCTCGCCCGGCGCCTGATGAAACGCCGTCAGTGCGGCCGAAATCCTTGCGTCGGTCAGTCCGCGGAACCAACCGACCGGCGCCGCCGCCGTTTGCTCGTTGGCGCGAATTGCTTCGGCGAAGAAAACCTCAAGGAGTCGCGCGCGGGTGAAGCTGGCGCCGCCGCGCGCTGGAGCGTCGAGTTCGGTCGCAAGCATCTCGGACGCCATTGCGAGCAACGGCTGAACAGCTTCGCCGCGCGTCTTGCAGCGCAAGACTGGCGGGAGCGCTGCGAGCAGCGGGTTGAGCGGCGCCGCCTGCATAGCGAACACACCGCAAATGAGTTCGGCGGCGCAATCGCCGTTGACCGGCGATAGATCGGCGCGACCAGACACGATGTCCGCGAGCGGCGTGACCGACCGCGCGCGTCCAAACCGAAGTTGATGCGGCTTGCCGTCCAGGCACACCGCAACGTCGCTTATGCCCATCGCAACTTTTTCGCCGCCGGCCAGCGCGAGTTCGAATCCACCACGGCGCACCAGATGGAACGGCGCGATCTTCACGTTCGGCGCGTGACCGAGCAGCGCCCGGAGTTCCGCCTCCGCCGGGACCGCGATCGCCACACCGGGCGCGTAGCGCTCGTGCAGCATCACCGCGCCGGTGATTCGAAGGTCGGCTAGGGCGGATTCCAGAGCACTCATCATACCTTCAGTCGTTTGGGCAAAATGATAAGCCGTTTCAGCTATTCAAACAACTGTGTCCGCACGGCATTTGGAGCGAGCCTTCAACCCAAGGAACCCCGAATGCCGCCGCTGACCCCTGAATACCAAGCCGTGACCTACGCCGCCGCCTTCACCGGACTCATCTGGATCCCGATCATCGTTAATCGGCTGGCCGAAATGGGTCCGTGGAAAGCGCTTTCCAACCCGCAGCCGGACGTGCGCCCTCATGCCGACTGGGCCTATCGCCTCGCCAACGCCCATCGCAACGCGATCGAAAACCTTGTCGTATTCGCGCCGCTCGCGATCATCGTGGGCCTGCTGGAACGCGGTGATGGGCTGACGGCGGCGGCCGGTTCAGCTTTTGTCATCAGCCGCGTCGCGCACGCCGTCATCTACACGCTTGGCGTACCGCTGTTACGCACCATCGCATTCGTGGTCGGCTTCGGCGCCCAGGCGGTTATGGCGCTGCGCGTGCTCGGCGTTCTCTAAAGGGGGCCGCCCATGGCGCTTATGTTTCACTATCTCTCCGGTTCGCCGTTCGCGTGGAAAGTGTGGCTGGCGCTCGAACACAAGGGCGCCGCCTACGATCTGCGCGTCGTCAGCCGCGATGCCGGCGACCTCACAACGCCGGCGTTTCACGCGCTCAATCCCTACGGCAAAGCGCCCGTGATCGAACACGACGGCTTTGCGCTCTTTGAGTCCTCGGCGATTGTTGAATACCTGGAAGAGGCTTTGCCAGGGCCGTCTCTGTGGCCTGCAAGCATCCAGGATCGCGCCAACGCGCGGCGGATCATGGCGGAAAGCCAGACCAGCCTCTACCCGCCTGTCCGGCGGCTGGTGGATGCGCTGCTCTTGAACGGCGGCGCGCCGCCGGATGAAGCCGTCGTATCCGCGGCCAGCAAGGATGCCACGCACTGCGCATCGATACTTGCGCAATCCTTGCACGCCTCATTCTTCGGCGGAGGCGAGCCTGGCGCCGCCGACTACAGCGTCTACCCACTGAGCGCTATCATGGCGCGGCTGTCGACCATAGGCGCAGCAACGCGGCCCCACTTGGATCTTCCGGATGCATTCATCGCGTGGCGCGAGCGGATGCGCGCACTTCCCATCGTCGCGGCGACACAGCCCCCGCACTGGAGACAGACATGAACAACGAAGCTGACGCGCGCGTGTGCGCCATTGTTGGCGTGGGGCCAGGAAACGGAGTGGCGCTCGCGCGCCGGTTTGCCGAGAGCGGCTACAGAATAGCCCTTCTGGCGCGAGACGCTGACAAGCTCGCCACGTTGGCCGCGGATGTCCCGGGCGCGCGCGGCTTCGCGTGCGACGCGACCGATCCCGTGGCGTTGAAGGCCGCGCTGGCGCAAGCGGCGACCGAGATGGGGCCGATCAACGTGCTCGTTTACAACGCCGGCAAAGGCGTTTGGGGCGATGCGTTGTCGATTGACGAGGCGGCCTTTGAAGATGCCTGG
>DPWD01000112.1 GCA_003526465.1 Hyphomonadaceae bacterium | reverse complement strand
TGACCTCCAAGCGCCCAGGCCAGCGCAACGCCGCGTAACCTGCCCCAATCTGCGCTTGGCTCAACGGCGCGATGTCGCGCGCCAGCGCCAAGGCGAGCGCGGCGTTGGCGCGCTGATGGACGCCAGGCAGCGGCGCCAGCAAAGCCGGCGCGACGGTTTCCACATGCACGCCACGCGCGGCGCAATGAGCGTGCAAGGCGCGGGCAACCTGTACTTCCACCGCCGACATGAACAATGTGGCGCCCTCCGGCGCGGCGTCAGCCTTGTCGCAAGCGATGGCTTCAAGCGTAGAACCGAGCAGGTCGGTGTGTTCGAAATCGAGCGCGGCGAGCGCAACGCGCCTCGCCTCAATCAAGCGCACCGGATCGAGCCGCCCACCAATCCCCGCTTCCCACACCGTATGAGCGCAACCGCGCGCGGCGAACCAATCGGCGGCGATCAGGAACAGAAACTCGAAGCCGCCGACTTCTCCATCCAGTTCTGCGGACTCTATTGCCGCAGCGACGCGTTCCCAGTGCAGATCCAACTCATCGTCGGAAATGTCTTCGCCATCGACGCGGAAGCGCTCGTTGAGCCGAAGCAGATGCGGTGAAGTGAAGAGCCCTACCGGCCCGCCCCCTTGCTCCAGCAGCGCCGCGCACATGGCCGCCGTCGAGCCCTTGCCGTTCGAGCCGACGATGACCGCGCCGTTCTCGCCAAAGCCCGCCAAGTCCACACCCAAGCGCGCGGCGATCGCCGCAACCCGCTCCAAGCCAGGCCCAGCGCCAAACTTCGGGTAGGGAATCCTCCAAGCCCTCACCGCAGCGCCGCCTTGAAATTCGCGCGCCAGATCGCCTCGATCAGATCCNNCTCAAGCGTGGCGATCATCGGATTGGAATTGACCTCGATCACCATGAGATCGGACCCATCGCGCGCCGCCGAGCGATCGAAGATGTCGACGCCCGCAAGCTGCAAGCCCAAAGCGTCCGCCGCCGCCAGCGCCAGCTTCGCCAGCGGCGCGGACGCGCCATCGCACAAATCCGCCGAAACGCCACCGCGTGCGCGATTGGCCGCGCCGCCGTGTGGCGGCGCCAGTTTGCGATAGGAAAACAGCGCTTGCCCGTGCAGCACGAAGACGCGGTGCTCGACGGCGCAAATATAGGGCTGCGCCAAAATCGCGAAGTGCTCGCCCGAGACCCGCTCGATATAAGCAGCGAACGCGTCGGCATCGGCGACAATCTCGGCGTACTGACCGCTCGACGCCGTAATCGGCTTGCAGAACATCGGATAGGAAGCGGTTTGCGCAAAACGCAAGGCGTCTTCTGGTTCGCGTCCGGGCCCGCGCATCTCAGCCCAGCGCTTGGTGACGAAAAACATCCGCCCCGGCACCACGGGCAGGCCAGCAGCCCTCAGCGTCTCGGTGCAAAACGCTTTATCGCGTGCGATCGAGGCCGCGCGCGCATCGTTCATGGCGTAGGGAGAGCCGGCGCCAGCGGCAAACACCGCTTTGCGCGCGCCATCGGCGACCTCGAACAAATAGCCGTCCTCGCCGTCGAGGGAGCGAAAGGCGAAACCGCAGGCGGCGGCGGCGTAAGCCGCGTAACGCGCATGCGCGCTCTTCAGTGCGGATGCCTCGGGAGAGAATGGCGGCACTGTCAGTCCCCAACTTAATCGCACCGTTCCGCGTCGCACCGTTCCGCAAGCCTGGACTTCGGCGACAGCCGCCCAGAGATAGAGGTCTTTCGATTCCGGGCGAGAGCTTGGTTCCCATAAGCTCGGGGATGCGCGGCGCCAACACGATATCAGCGATCCGGCAGAAACTG
The DNA here is from genome assembly GCA_003526465.1 of Hyphomonadaceae bacterium. Lineage (GTDB taxonomy): Bacteria > Pseudomonadota > Alphaproteobacteria > Caulobacterales > Aquidulcibacteraceae > Vitreimonas. The sequence goes on along the minus strand of DPWD01000112.1, from coordinate 997 downwards.
GGCGTGACAGAGCCCGAGGAGGCGCACTTGAATCGGGGTGTCATCTTCGCGGACCATTTGCTCAGCCCGGATCTGGCGGAGAGGGAGTACACGCAAGCACTGGGCCTCAACCCTAAATATTGTCCCGCGCTGCTCAATTTAGCCAATCTCGCCGAGGACCGCGGCGATCGAAGTCAAGCGACTGAACTCTATCGCCGCGTGCTCGACTTCGATCCCGAACATTGGCTCGCGCTCGCCCGCTACGGGAAACTGCTACAGGATCCAGCGACAGAATCTGATCTCCTGGCGCGTCTTGAACGCGGAGCGCATCGTGAGGATGTAGGCCCGGCGGATAGAGCGTCGCTCTGCTTTGCCTTGGGTGATATTCACGACAAGCTTGGCAGTTTCGATCTCGCATTTGCCGCCTACGAGCCGCGGCTCCGCGTCTGACATTTCCGACCTCTCGATGGGCTGCGCAGACCTTAGCAGCCCCGCCCCAGTTCGTTCTCCGAAGGAGGTGCGGTTCGTCGCGGCCCTAAAGCTATTCATCGCAAATCAGCATGCGCCGCGCCGAGTTCAACAACCGGCCGGGCGGTGCGTGGAAGCCGGTAGTGGGCCTGCTCCCGGCGGCTAGAATTGGAGGCCTCGCCCGGAATCGAACCGGGGTGCGCGGATTTGCAGTCCGCTGCGTAACCACTCCGCCACGAGGCCTAAATCCGTCCGTCGCATGGATTTCCGGGGCTCAGCGGCGGCGCCCCAGAGCCGTCCTGGTACGGGCCCGATGCGACAGCGTCAAGGACATGTCCAGGCGACAATCCTCATGTTAGGGCACTGGAAATTCCGGTTGCCCCGCCAAGTAGATATTGAAGCCCACATCCCCCTGGCGCCATGGGCTTTGACGGCCATGGGTGTCGCTATTCACGCGTTGCGCGCCGCGCGCGGGCACTGCGCTTCAATTCTGCGGCCGCGCGGTGCGATCGAGCTGGATGCCGGTCACCGCCCCCGACGCGGCCAGCGC
>DPWD01000364.1 GCA_003526465.1 Hyphomonadaceae bacterium | reverse complement strand
ATCAGCGCTTCGCGATTCTGCTTCTTTCCGTAGTCCGCGCACGCGCCGCTGAGCGCTGCGACGCCCGCCGCCATTTCCGCGCCCGCTTCGACGGCGAGTTCGGCGAGCGCTGCTTCGGCGCCGGCGGCGGCTTCCTCGAAACTCACGCCGGCTGGCGTGTTGACGCATTGGGACAGGCGCGAGGGTTTCACCATATCTCGATCACTCCGGTCTCGACTGCGGCTTGCACAGGCGGCGGCTGGTCCACATCGCGCATGCCCGGCCGTTTTGCTGCCCAAAGAATGCGCTCCAGCAGCGCGGCCGCGGAGAAAGGCTTGGCCAGCACGCAATCGACTTTCGCCTGGCGCGCCGCCTGCATGAGTTCCAGCGAAGCCGATGCGGTGGTCACGATGATCGGGGCGAAAGCGGTGTCGCCATAGCGGGGGTCGCGCAGGGTGGCGAGCGCTTTGAGATTCTCTGAAACGTCAGGGTAGGGGTCGCACACGACCAGATCGACGGGCGCCATCTTGAGGCGCGCCAAAGCCATGGCGGCGCTTGAATATTCGAAGAGGTCGCGAAATCCGTACCCGAACAGCACGCTGCGCGTGATCCGGAGCGAGAACTTGCTCGGGTCCACAATCCCCACCCGGGCGGTGGAAAAATTAAGGCGAACTGAGTCCGGGATCATCGGCTTGGGCGCTCGTTGCGGGGTGCGCATGAGCTTGGCGCAGAGGGGCTGGAGATTTGGTTAAGGACGTTCGCCACTGATCTGGGCGGAGGCACAACAATCCATATTGGAATAATCGCAGCCACCGGCGCGCCGCAAACACCCTCCATTTCTAACTGAAATGCATGACTGGCTTTCCGAGAACGTCAGCCCTTGGCGTCACGCCAAGCCCGGGCGTGGTCGCCGCCGCCATTCGCCCGTGCACTCGTTTGGGGGCGCCTTCGGCGATACTCACGGTGACGTATGAGTTGAAGTCCGTGGCGGTGAACAGAAATTCTGGCGGCGTGCTATGCGCGAGGTGAGCGATTGCGGCGGTAACAATATCTCCACCCCAAGTGTCTTCGATGGTGAGCGCGATGCCGAGTTCCACGCACAAATCGCGGATGCGGCGTGCCCGCGTCAACCCGCCCACTTTACTGATCTTCAGGTTGATGACGTCGGCCGCCTTGTCGGCGTGCAAACGAGTGACCATGCCCACATCGTCAATCACTTCATCGAGGATGAATGGGTGATCGGTGTGGCGCCTCACGGAGAGACATTCCTCATACGTGAGGCATGGTTGCTCTATGTAGATATCGACCTCGCGCACCGCTCTCACCACACGCATGGCGTCGTGCATCAGCCAGCCCGTGTTCGCGTCGGCGACGAGTCGGTCTCCTGGCGCCAATTTTGCGGACACGGCGCGAATGCGCTCCACATCCACGTCAGGATCGCCCCCGACTTTGAGTTGGAAGCGCCGGTAGCCCTCGGCGCGATACTGCTCAACCCTGGAGGCCATAATCTCCGGGGCCTCTTGTGAAATGGCGCGATAGAGCACGAAGTCGTCGCCATAACGCCCGCCGAGCAATGTAGATACCGGCACGCCGGCAACCTGCCCGAGGATGTCCCAGCATGCGACGTCCAGCGCTGACTTGGCGTAGGGATGACCCTTCAGTGCGGCATCCATTGTTCGTGTGATGCAGTCGAGTTGGGTTGGGTCATGGCCGATCAACACAGGCGCTAACTCGGCGATGCCCGCCCGCGCGCCCGCGGCGTAGGCTGCCAGATAAGCGGCACCCAACGGGCACACTTCGCCATGGCCTGCGATGCCCGCATCGGTCTCGACGCGAACAACAGTCGAGTCGAACACTTTGACCGATTTGCCTCCGGACCATTTGTAGGATCCTTCGTGCAGGGGCAGGTCTACCTGGTAGACCGCAATGGAGGTGATCTTCATTCCGCCGGCCCGCCTCCACGGCAATTCTACCCAACCCCAAGCGGCTTCTGCTTCGCCAGCCGATCGAACGCCATCAAATCCTGCACCAGATCTTCCAGTTCGTCGAATGGCACCATATTCGGCCCGTCGCTGGGGGCGTTGTCGGGATCGGGGTGGGCTTCGAGGAACACGGCCGCCACGCCGATCGCCACCGCCGCGCGCGCCAGCACTGGCACGAACTGGCGCTCGCCGCCGGATGTATCGCCGCGTCCGCCCGGTTGTTGTACAGAATGCGTGGCGTCGAATACGACCGGCGCGCCGAAGCTTTTCAGGATCGGGAGCGCGCGCATGTCGGAGATGAGCGTGTTGTAGCCGAAGCTCACCCCGCGTTCGCACGCCATCACGTTGGGATTGCCGCTGCCCGTGATCTTGGCGATCACGTTCTTCATGTCCCAGGGCGCAAGAAACTGCCCCTTCTTGACATTGATCGGCTTGCCGGTTTCCGCCGCCGCCACCAAGAGATCGGTCTGCCGGCACAGGAACGCCGGGATCTGCAGCACATCGGCGACTTGCGCCACTTCGGCGCAATGCTCGGGCAGGTGCACGTCGGTCAGCACCGGCACGCCGAGCTTGGTTCTGATCTCCTCGAAAATTGGCGCGGCGGCCGCGAGGCCCGCGCCGCGCGCGGTGGAGAGGCTGGAGCGATTGGCCTTGTCGAAGCTGGTTTTGTAGATGAAGCCGGCGCCGGCGCGGGCGAAGAGGTCGCGCAGGTATTCCGCCGTCTCCAGCGCGTGGGCGCGGCTTTCCATCTGACAGGGCCCGCAGATGAAGGCGAGCGGCAGGTGGTTGGCGATCTGGAGCGGGGCGGCCCCAGCGCGGGGCACGCTGATTGTGGCGTTCGGCGCGGTCATGAATTCCTCAGCTCGTGTGGCGAATCTGAAATTCGCTATACTCAGATGGTCGGCGTTGAGCGAATTTCAGATTCACAAGCCACACTAGAATTGTTGAATCTTGTGTCCCTTTGAACCAGAAGTTCGCTCGTCGCTTGATCCAGATGATGGGATGAACTTCTGGTTCAAGACACTAGAGCGCGATAGCCAAAAGTGGATACCGGTTTTGGCGGCCATCGCGCTCTAAATTTTTGATTTAGAGCCTGATTCANNTCTAGGGAGATAGGGCCCAAAGCGCGCGGGCTCAACCGGCGATCCCAGCGTCGGCGTGACAAGGCGGCGCGAACGCGCCAAGAGACGGCGCAATGAGCCGCCCCCCAAACTCCCTCGACGCAGGCGCCGCGATCGCAGCGGGCAAGGATGTGATCACGGCCGAAG
>DPWD01000074.1 GCA_003526465.1 Hyphomonadaceae bacterium | reverse complement strand
CGCTGGCGCGTTCAAAAGCCTGGTGCTGTGCGCGCCGCCGCGCCCGCTCGGCCTCCTGCGCGAAAACCTGTCGGCGCCCGCTCGAGAGCGCTTGAGCCAGGTGCTCGCGAAAGACTATCTGCATGCTTCCGCCGAGGAATTGGAGCAGCGTTTGCGCGCCGAATGAGGCGTTTACTTACGTTTCAATAGAGCAAGTGCGCCCGCCGCTCGTCAGCCCAGGCGCTTTCGTCAGGCGCGGTTATTGCATCCAGATCGGCGGGNNGGCGAGCCGTTGATCACATCGATGGCGAGCTTGCCGAGTTCGTACTCGTACGGGAAGTCGCGCCAGAGCGGGTAATCCGGGTAGAGGCGCCGGACCGCCTTGAAGGCGAGCGCTTGCAGCCGCCACGGCTTGAAGGCTGAATGATTGTAACTGGCGTCCTCGACGTGAATCTGCACCCCATTGCAGAGCTGCTTGGCGTGCTTGTGGAAAGTCGGATCGAACCAGCATTCGCGCAGCCGGCAGCCTTCGAGCCAATGCGGCGCCAGGCGCTGCATTTCGGCGAGCACATCGCGCGCGCTGATGTCGGGCGCGCCGAACAATTCCAGCGGGCGCGTCGTGCCGCGGCCTTCGGAGAGCGTCGTGCCTTCGAGCATCACCGTGCCGGCATAAGCGCGCGCCATCCAGAGACTGGGCGCGTTGGGGCTGGGATTGACCCACGTGCGTTCGCCCAGCGGCCAGCCATAACCGGGCGCTGCCTCGGGATCGTAGCCCTCCATCTCGACGACGCTGTAGGCAACGCTGAGCTTGAAGTGTTGTACGAACCAAAGCCCCAATTCTCCGAGCGTGAGGCCATGGCGCATTGGCAGCGGCCCGGCGCCGACGAAGCTCTCCCAGCCCGCGCGCAGCGTGAGTCCCTCGATCGGCCGCCCCGCGGGATTGGGGCGGTCGAGCACCCACACTTCTTTGCCGTGCTGCGCGGCCGCTTCGAGCACATAGAGCAAGGTGGTAATGAAGGTGTAGATGCGGCAGCCGAGATCTTGGAGATCTACCAGCAGAACATCGAAGGTGGAAAGCATCTGGCCGGTAAGCCGGCGGCTGTCGCCGTAGAGGCTGAACACCGGGACGCCGTGGATGGGATCGGTGTAGTCGGCGCTCTCGAGCATGTTGTCTTGCTTGTCGCCGCGCATGCCGTGTTGCGGCCCGAACGCGGCGGTTATGCGGATATCGCCGCAAGCGGCGAGCGCGTCCAGCGAATGCGTGAGATCGGCTGTCACGGAAGCGGGATGCGCAAGCAGCGCCACACGCTTGCCGTGGAGCGGCGCGCGCAGCGCCGGGCTGGCGATGAGCCGGTCGATGCCGAATTTCATGGGCGTTCCGATGGCGTGATTTCCAAGGCAAAGCAATCGGAATGATGGAAGTCTGGCTTGCCTGGCGGGTGCGTCAGCGCCCAGTACGATTTCTCCCCAGATGCCGCTTCGACAACAGCGGTAAGTCCAACACGCAGCGGCGCGTGCGCAGGGACTGCTACGGCGACCACGGCGGTCAGCTCGAAGCGGTCATCCTCACGGCGCATACCCATCTCCGGCGCCGCGGTTTCGGCAGGGCGCATGCCGGCGCGGTAGCTATCGAATGCGTAGGCCGCCCATTGGGAGGAGGGGGAGAAGTTGAACTCGAAATAGAATGAGGCCCCTTGGACCTGCACGAAGGCTTCGAAGCATGTGCTTCGCCACAATTCATCGGCGCGCGCCGATGCCGCCGGTGCCGGCCAACGCACGGCGGCGAGGTCGCCCAGAAGCACGTAGCGGAACGTCAGTATGTCGGCGCCGGTGCGCGCGACATGCGCATCGATGCTGACGACGCCTGCACGCGCCGATTGCGGATGGAGCAGGAGGCTCGTCATGCTGGTGCTGCTAGGAGTATTCGCTGAGGCATAATTCATTATCCACCCATCCCCGGGGCGACGCGCAGCGTCGAGCCCGGGGCCCATAAACTCAAGCGTTTGCGGGTATGGGTCCCGGACTTGCGCTTCGCGCAATCCGGGAATGGGTGGGAGGGGTGTGTCATTGATTTATGGCGCCTCGCGCTGCAATGGCTTCGCGCACCGAAGCCGCTAGCGCTTGCGCCATGATGCGAAAACTCTGCTCGCCTTCCTCGGCGGTGGCCGCCGCCGGCGCGCCGAAATACGCCTCCAGCCCGCCAGCTTCGGCAAAAGTCTTGGCGCCATGCGCGAACGCTTCGGTCAGGCTCGCGGGATTTTCCGCGAGCAGCGCGCGTGCGGCATCGTTCACCAGGCGCGGCTCGTCGGCGAGCACCAGGCTGGTTTCGAATTGCCCCGCGTGGCAAGCGCCTGAAACGAACTCCGGCGTCAGCGTCGCCGCGAGCGCGCGTCGGGTGAAGTCTGGAAACGCAGCGGGCAGGCCGAGCGCGGTAATCTCGTTCGCCGCCTCGCGCAGCATGGCTACATTGGCGGGATCGAAATGGCTGTTGGCGAGGCCGATGCAGGCAAAGCCCTGGATCTTAAGCGCGCGCGCGATGTCGAGAATGATGGCCTTCGCCGCCGTCGCGCCGATGCCGATCGTGCCGGCGAAATCCGCCGCATATTCTGCTGGCGCGTAAGCGAGGGCAGGGAGGATAAGCGCACGGACGCCGTCGGACTCAAGCAACGCGGCTGCCCGGCGCGCCACGCCATCGCTGATGATCACGTCGGTGTTGAGCGGCAGGTGCGGGCCGTGCGCCTCGGTGGCGCCGCAGGGCAGCAGCGCTGCGACCGGTTGGCCTGAAGCAAGCGCCTCGCGCACCGCGATCCAGGGGAGTTCGGCAAGTTTCATACATACATCGCCTTGAGCGCCTTGCGGTCGATCTTGTCGCGGTCGTTGCGCGGCAGCGCTGTCGCGGAAAACGCAACGTCGTGCGGCGCCTTGTAGCGTGCGATGCGCTGCTTGGCGAAGGCGATGAGGTCGGCAGCTGAAACGTCTGCGCCGGGCTTCAGCACGACAATGGCGAACGGCTTCTCAAGCCCTGCGTCATCGCCCCTGCCGATGACGCAACACTCGGCGACGCCGCCGTGCTGCAACAGGCAATTCTCGACCTCTAGCGGGCTCACGTAAATGCCGCCCGATTTGATCAGGTCGTCGCCACGGCCTTCGTAATACCAATAGCCGTCCCCGTCTTGGCGGAACTTGTCGCCGGAGACGATCCAGCCCCCGCGCAAATGTTCGGCCGACTTGTCGTAGGCCGCGTGATAATAGAGCGCCGCCGATGCGCCCCTGATCCAGAGCGTTCCGACATCGCCTTGCGCGACAACAGCGCCTTCGTCATCGACGAGCTTGGCTTCGTAGCCAGGCACAAGCTTGCCCAGGCTGCCGGGGCGAATGTCGCCGGGGCGATTGCTGATATAGATGTGAAAGCTCTCTGCCGAACCGATGCCATCGATGATCGGCACGCCGAAGCGTGCGTCCCAGCGTTCGTGCAATTCGCGCGGCAGTGCTTCGCCCGCGCTCCACATGAAGCGCAGCGAGGAAAGATCGGCGCTTGCGCTGGCAGGCGCTTCCAACATCTTGTTGATGAGCGTGGGCACGCCGGTGAGCACGCTGGGGCGATGGCGGGCAATGTACTCGAACAGCAATTCGGCGCTCGGCTGGTCGCGAAACAGGATTGTGGTCGCGCCAATTGCGAACGGAAACATCAGATTCGTGCCGGTCGCGTAACCGAAAAACAGGCGCGGGCCGGAGATCGTCACCTCGTCCTCGCGCATGCCGATGAAGCTCTTGGCGTAAACCTCGGTGTTGTAAGCAAAGTGCGCGTGCGTGTGCACCGCGCCTTTGCTCTTGCCGGTCGTGCCCGAAGTGAAAAGCCACACCGCGGGATCGTCCTTGCGCGTCGGCCAGGGCAGGGCGTCCGGTTTCGGCTCGCGCGCGAGCCAGGCGTTAAACGCCGCGCCCGCCTCGAAGATGTTGGCGCCGCCGCCGCAATGGCGCGATTGCGCCGCCGCTTCGCGGAACGCGGGCGCGCTCGCTTCGTCGATGAAGGCGAATTGCGGCTTCACATAGGAGAGATAGTATTCGTAATCGCTGGCCGGCAACAACGGGTTGACCTGCGTAACCACCGCGCCGGCTTTGATTGCGCCGAACCAGGAATACACAAATTCCGGGCAATCGCGCATGCACACCAGCACGCGCTGCTCGGGCAAGAGGCCGTCGCCGATCAATTGCGTTGCGACGCGGCTGACCTTCTCCGCTACGGTTTCGTAGCTGATGGCGCGCCCTTCAAACAGGATGGCAGTCTTCCAGCCCCGCCCCGCCTCGATGTTGGAGAATACGAAATAATCCGCCATGTTGAAGGCGTCGGGAAAATCGGGCGTGTGGTGCGCCATCGAACGCGCTCCGGTTTGGTGCTTGTGTGGTGATATCGGGTGCGCGCTCGGGGAGCCAGAGCAAGTTTCCGATTAGGTAGGTCGCGTGCCTTGCTTGAACCCCTCCCCGCGAGGGGAGGGGGCAGGGGTGGGGCGAAACACCACTGGTTGCAACCTGGGACCGCGCGTCTTCGGACGCGCTTACCCGACGGGCAATGCGCGAGGGCGGACCTGAAGGCCCGGGTCCAGTTTCAGACGATCTGTGTTTCACCCCACCCCCTGCCCCCTCCCCTCGCGGGGAGGGGACGGCGTGCAATCTTGTTTGATTGGAGTTCGCTTCAACAATTACGCGGCGCGCGCGTTGGCTCGTCTTGCAACCGTGGGCGGAACAGCGCCCGCGATTTCCGTCTCGGTCCACAACCGGCCATCGGGGGAGAGCGGCCGCGCGCGATGACGCGCGGCGATCGCGTCGCGATAATAGCCCTCGTAGTCGGCGAGGAGCCCGATCTCGGCAGCGTCATGATCGTACGCGGCGCCGATGTCGAGATAAGCATCGAGCCCGCGCAGGTTCGGCTGCGGCATCGCGCCAGCGCGATATTCATCCGCCATTTGGCGGTATAGTTTTTCGATGCCGCGAGCGAGCCCATCGATATCGAACAACGCGCACGTATCGCGATTGGTCAGAAGACGTTCGCGGTAGGAGGCCAACGTTACCCTGTCCGAAGTCGCCAGCGCGGCCGCGCGCGAGACAAATTCATTCTGGCTCGCGCATACCAATTCGGGCACGCCCGCCGCACGCACTAGCGATCCGCAGACGCGCGACGCGAAGCTGCGGCCCGACAGCGTCAGCACCGGCACGCCCATCCACAGCGCGTCGGAGGCGGTGGTGTGGGCGCCATAGGGGATGGTGTCGATGAACAGATCCGCCAGCGGATAGCGCGCGAGGTGATGCGGGTTTGCGAGCTTTGGCGCGGGAATGAGCCTTGAGCCGTCGACGCCGCGCTCGCTTGCATAGGCCGCCAAGCGCTTATTGGTCTCCGCGCCGTAATCGAGCAGCCAGAGCACGCTGTCGGGCGTTTGCCGCAAGATCTCCAGCCAGCGTTCGAACGAGAAGCGGGTGACCTTATGCGCGGCGTTGAAGCAGCAGAACACGAACTTGTCTTCGGGCAGGCCTGCCTCGGCGCGGGTCTGGCCTTTTTCGGCGATGATCCGCTTGCGGTCGTTGGGCTGATAGCAGGGCAGATGCAGCACGCGTTCGGAATAGAAGCGCTCCAGGTCCTCTGGAATGATCCAGTCGTCAGCGATGATGTAATGATGGAACGGGCTGCCCATGGTTCCCGGATAGCCCAGCCAGTTCACTTGGATCGGCGCGGGCTTGCGTGCGAACACGCCAAGGCGCGCGTCGCGGGTGTGACCGTTGACATCGACGAGAATGTCGATCTCGTCGGCGGCGATGCGCGCGGCGGCCTCATCGTCGCTCATGTTGCGGATGTCGATCCAGTGCTCAGCGGCGCCCTTGATGCGCTGCGTTATCCCGTCCTCGGACGGGATGCCGCAATAATAGGCGAAAACCTCGATGCCGCTGGGATCGTGCGCCTCGAACAATTGCACCATCAAGTACCCGACCGCGTGGCTGCGCAGATCGGAGGACAGATAACCGATGCGCAAGCGCCTGTTCTCGCCGATGGGGGCATTGCGGCGGTCGGACATTTCGTTGCCGCTGGCCGCGAGCTTGCGGACATAGTCGTTGGCCAGTCCCAGATGCAGATAGGGGTCGTCGCCATAGGCGCAGGCGGAAAGCGGGTGGAATTTCGATACGAACTCGCCGCGCGTCATGCGCGGGGCGTCCGGAGCGATCGGCCATTTGCACTGCGCCAGGCGCACGGCGGCGAATTGCTCGGCCACATCGCGCTGATTCGGGTTGAGGTCGAGACACTGGCGCAGCGCCGCCTCGGCGCTCTCGTGCTGGAGATTGTCGGAGAACACCCGGCTGATTTGCTTCAGCAGCGTGATCTTGTACTCGATTGCGTCGCCGGTCACCGCGCTCAGCCGCTCGGCGCCGTTCTTCCACTGCTCGACTGCCTCCTTGGCCGCCCCGCGCCGTTCCAGCGCGCTGCCGAGGTTGATGCGCGCGGGGGAAAAATCGGGGTTCTGCGCCAGCGCCGCCCGCAGCGCCGCTTCGGCGCCGGCTTCCTCGCCAAGTTGGCTGAGCAGCGTCGAATAATTGAAGTTGGCGACAAAGAGGAGGGGGTTTTCGCCGTTGAAATTGATCCAGACTTGGTAAAGCTGGCGCGCGTAATCGGCTTGCCCGGCCTTCGCCAATTGCTGCGCGCCGGAGATCATCTCGGTTAGCGGCAAAGCGCCCGAGGTGATCTTCTGGATTGCCGCCAGGAAGGCGTTTTGCGTCATGTACCAAGCCCCAAAGCGCGCGATGGCCGCGCAAGGCTCAGCCGGTTTGCTTGCGGAATGGTTAATGGGACCATCCTCCCCCGCGTGCGGGGGAGCAAGGGGTGTTGCGCTCCGAGGTGGCGCTACACCGCCGCCAGGTATGCTTCCAGCTGGGCGGAGTCGAAGCTCGCGACTTGCCCGGAGGTGAGCGCGTATATCTGAGTGGCGTCGAACCCGGTGATGTTGGTGGTGGAGAGGTAGTCGAGCTGCGTATTGGTCAGGCTCGAAATCTGTGTCACCAGCAGCGCGGCGATCTGCGCGGAGCCGAGGCCAGCGATCACCGTGCTCGACCAGGCTTGGATTTGCGTGGCCGTGAGGGCGCCGATCTGGCCGGCGGTGAACTCGGCGACATCGATGTCGCTGAGCGCGCCGATCTGGGTCGCTGTCAGCGCCCGCACTTGCGTGGTGTTGAGCCCGCTGACTTGCGTTGCGTCGAGGGCGGCAAGCGTGGTGTTGGTCAGGCGGGTCAGCTGCGTCGTCGAGAAGGCGCCGACTTGCAAGTCGGAGAGCGCGGCGATGTTGGTCGCGGTCAGTGCGCCGACCTGCGTGTTGGTGAGCGCGGTAAGCTGCGTTTCGGAGAATTCGGCGATGTCGGTGGCGTCGAGCGCGGCGACCTGGGTGGCGGTCAGCGCGCGCACCTGCGTCGCGTTGAGCGCGCCAATCTGAGTGGCGTCGAGCGCGGAGAGATTGGCGCTCGAAAATCCGGCGAGTTGGGTGGCGGTGAGGCCGGCGACCTGCGTGGTGGTCAAAGCCGCGAGCTGGGTGGTGGAGAGCGCGGCGATGTTGGTGACGTTGAGTGCGCGCAATTGCGTTGTCGTCAGCGCCGCGATCTGGGTGTCGGCGAGGCCTTGGAGGTCGGTGGCGGAGAACGCTTGGATTTGCGAAGTGGTCAGCGCCGCCAGCTGATCGGTGGTGAACTCCGCGATGTCGGCGGTGGAGAGCCCGGTGATCTGCGCGGTCGTTAGCGCGCGCACTTGCGTCGTCGATAGCGCCGCGACCTGAGTGTCGGCCAGGGCCGAGAGGTTGGTGGTCGACATCGCCTGCAATTGGGTGGTGGTGAGCGCGGCAAGCTGGGTGTTGGCGAGATTGCCGACATTGGTGGTGGTCAGGCCGACGATCTGAGTGGTGGTCAACGCCGCGATCTGGGTTTCGAGGATTTCCGCGAGATTGGCGGCGTCGAGCGAGGCGATCTGTGTAGTGGTCAGCGCCGCGACCTGGGTGGCGCTCAGCGCCGCGACCTGGGTGGCGTCGAGAATGGCGAGGTTGGCGGTCGACAGCGACCGCAATTGCGAGCTGGTCAGCGCGCCAATCTGGGTTGTGGTCAATGCTGCAATCTGGGTGTCGGCCAGCGAGGAGAAATTGGTGGTCGAGAACGCGGCGATCTGAGTTGCGCCAAGGGCTGCGATCTGGGTGTCGGCCAGCGCGGCAAGGTTGGTGGCCGTTAGCGCGCGCACCTGCGTCGTGGTCATGGCCGCTAATTGCGTGGTCGAGAGTTCGGCCACATCGGTGGCGGTGAGGGCTGCGATCTGCGTGGTCGAGAACGCACGCACCTGCGTGGTGCTGAGCGCGGCGACTTGGCTGGCGTCGAAGTGCGCCAGCGAGCCTGTGGCCAAACGCGACACCTGCGCGGCGGTCAGCGCCGCGACTTGCGTCTCGGAAAGCGCGCCGACATTGGTGGTGCTCAGATTGAGAACCTGGCTCGTGGTCAAGTTCGCGATTTGCGTGGTGGTGAGCGCGCCGATCTGGGTGTCGGCGAACGCCGACAGGTTCGTGGTTGAAAGTGCGGCGACCTGCGTGGTGGTGAGCGCGGCGACTTGAGTGTCAGCCAGCAGCGCCAGGTTCGTGGAGGTCAGCGCCTGAACTTGGGTGACGTTGAGTTCGCGCAATTGCGTGGTCGAGAGCTCGGCCACGTCGGTAGACTGGAGCGCCGCCAATTGCGTCGTGGTCAGCGCGCGCACCTGCGTGGTGGTCAGCGCCGCGGCCTGAGTCTGATCGAGTGCGCTCAGTGCATCGGTGGCGAGGCGCGAGACTTGGGTGGCGGTGAGCGCCGCGACCTGGGCGGCGCCGAGTTCGCCGATATCGGTGGTGGCGAGGCCCGCGACCTGGGTGGTGGTGAGGCCGGCGACTTGCGTGGTGGTCAGAGCCGCAGTCTGTGCGGCGTCGAGCGCATTCAAATTGGTGGTGGAAAGCGCTTGCAGCTGCGTAACCGCAAACGCGGCGACCTGCGTGGCGTTCAGCGAGGCCATGTTGGTGGAAATCAGGGCCTGCACTTGCTGGGTTGTCAGCGCCGCCAATTGGGTGGTGGTGAGGTCGCCCACATCGGTTGCATCGAGCGCCGCGATCTGGGTTGTCGACAGGCCGCGAATTTGGGTGGTGGTGAGCGCCGCCGATTGTGTGGCGTCTAGCGCGCCGAGCGCGGCCGTGGTCAGGCGGCCGACTTGCGTTGCCGTCAACGCCGCGATCTGTGTCGCGGCGAGGGCGGTTACGCTGGTGGCGGTCAGGGCTCCAACTTGGGTGTTGGTCAGCGAAGCCAGCTGGGTCTGGCTGAACTCGGCGATATCGGTGGCGTCAAGCGCGCCGATCTGCGTCGCCGTTAGCGCACGCACTTGCGCCGTGGTTAGCGAGGCGGCTTGGGTGGCGTCAAGGGCTGCAAGTTGCGTCGCGCCAAATGCGGCGACCTGGGTGATTGAGAACGCGCGCACTTGGGTGGTCGAGAGCACTCCCAGCTGCGTGGCGCCGAAGGTCGCCAGATTGGTGGTCGTGAGCGCCGTGACCTGTGACGCGGTCAGCGCGCCTACCTGGGTCTCCGTCAGCGCCCCCACGTTCGTGGCGTTCAGCGCCGTCACCTGGGCGGTGGTCAGAGCCGCGATCTGGGTTGTCGTGAGTGCGGCGATCTGAGTATCGGCGAATGAATTCAGGCTGGTGCTCGTAAGCGCGGTGAGCTGGGTCGCGGCCAGGGCCGCAACCTGGGTGTCGAGCAGATCGGCTATCCTTGTGGTGCTGAGTCCGCGCGCTTGGGTAGTGCTCAAGGCGGCGATTTGGGCGGTCGACAGTTCGGCGACGTCCGCGGTGGTGAGCGCGTTGAGTTGGGTGGTGGTGAGCGCGCGCATCTGCGTCGCGGTGAGGGCGCCTACCTGGGTGGCGTCGAATGCTGAAACCGCGGCGTTCGCGAGCCGCCCAAGCTGGAGCGCCGACAACGCGCCGATCTGGGTCGTGGTGAGCGCCGCGGCGTTGGTGGCGTTAAGGTTGGACACCTGCGTTGTGCTCAAGGCGGCGATCTGCGTTGTGGTCAGAGCCGCGATCTGCGTGTCGGTGAGGGCGGTGACGTTGGTGGTGGACAGCGCCAGCAGCTGCGTTGTGCTCAAAGCGGCAATCTGAGTGTCCGCCAGGGACGCCATGTTGGTCGAGGTAAGCGCTGCGATCTGAGTGTTGGTCAGCGCCGTGACCTGGGTGCTTGTGAAATCGGCCACGTCGGTGGCCGAAAGGGCGGTGATCTGAGTGGCGGTCAGGGCGCGCACTTGTGTAACGGTAAGCGCGCCGGACTGAGTGGCGTCCAGGGCGGAAAGATTGGTGGTTGAGAGCGCGGAAAGCTGCGAGGTGGTCAAGGCGCCCACTTGCGTCGTGGTCAGCGCGCCCAATTGGGTCGCGTCGAGCGCGGAGAGGTTGGTGGCTGTGAGTTGCGCGACCTGCGCGCCGCTCAGCGCCGCGATCTGGGTGTCGGCGAGATCGCCGATATTGGTGGCGGTCAGCGCGCGCACTTGGGTGCCGGTGAGGGCCGCGATCTGGGTCGTCGTCAGCGCGCCGACCTGGGTTGCGTCGAGGCTGATGAGATTTGTGCTGGAGAGCGACGCGATCTGAGTCGCGGTGAGCGCCGCGACTTGGGTGTCGGCGAGATCGCCGACATTGGTGGCGGTGAGCGCACGCACCTGCGTGCTGGTCAGCGCCGCTACTTGAGTGAGCGAAAGTTCGCCGAAATCGGCTGCGGAGAAGGCCGTGATCTGGGTTGTCGCCAGGCCGGCGATCTGTGTCGTGGTGAGCGCGTTTGTCTGGGTGGCGTCCAGCGCCGACAGATTGGTGGTCGAGAACGCCTGCAATTGCGTGACCGAGAATTGGCCGACCTGCGTTTCGGTCAATGCGCCGATATTGGTCGCGTTCAGCCCGCGCACCAGGGTTGTCGTCAGCGCCGCGATCTGGGTGTTGGTCAGCGCCGCGATCTGGGTGTCGGAGAAGGCCGCGAGATTGGTGGTCGAAAGCGAGGCTAATTGCGTGACGGTTAGCGCCGCGATCTGGGTGTCGGCCAGCGAGGCCATATTGGTCGAGGTAAGCGCCCGAACCTGGGTTGCGGTCAGGGCGGCCAGCTGCGTGGTGGTGAATTCGGCGACGTCTGTTGCATTAATCGCCGCTAGCTGCGTGGTGCTGAGCGAGCGAACCTGGGTGGTGCTGAACGCGCCGATCTGGGTTTCGGTAAGCGCCGAGAGGTTCGTGCTCGAAACCGCCTGCACTTGGGCGGTTGTCAGCGCCTCAAGCTGGGCGCCGGAAAGATCGCCGACATTGGCGACGCTCAGATTTCGGACCTGAGTGGTCGACATCGCCGCAATCTGGGTTGTGGAAAACTCCGCCCAGTCCGCCGTACCCAAGGCGTTGAGCTGGGTGGAGGTGAGCGCGCGAATCGTGGTGGCGGTCAGCGCGCCGACCTGGGTCGTGTCGAGCGCGGAGAGCGCGTCCGTCGTCAGCCGGGCGATTTGGGTGGTTGTCAGGGCAGCGATCTGGGTCGCGGAGAGTTCGCCGATGTCGGTGGTGGTCAGTCCCGCAACCTGCGTCGTGGTTAGGGCGGCGATTTGGGTGACGGCGAGGTAATCGGCCTGGGTGGCGTCGAGCGCCGAGAGATTGGCCGCCGTGAAGGCGCGAATCTGGGTAGTGCTGAACGAGCCGATCGCGGTGGTGTTGATGTTGCCGACTTCAGTTGCGGTGAAAACGCCCAATTGCGAGCCGCTCAGGGCCAGCAATTGCGCGGAAGAGAAGGCGATGTCGCTGGAGAAGTTCGGGATTTGCGTGGTCGTCAGCGCCCGCACCTGCGTGGTGGAGAGGGCGGCGACCTGCGTGTTGTTGAGCGCGCCAATCCCCGTCACGCTCAGGGCGGCTACCTGGGTTGCGCTCAAGGCGCCAATGGTCGTGGTGGACAGGCCCTGGATGGCCGTAACGGACAGCGCGCCAATCTGCGCGGCTGACAAGCCTGCAATAGACATCTTCGGACCATCCTGGTCTAGTAGAGCCGACGTTCGATCGACCCGTTCGCAGCGCGCAGGACACAATGATCCTTCGAGGCGAACGCTGCCTTTTACGATGAATTCGTTTCCGAGATGTTGCCAGCGCGGCGCCAGCGAGGGCCTTGTTGCGATAACGAATAATTCACGAATCGCTCGCCCCGCTTGCCAGCAATTCGGCGTTCGTGTCATGGATGGAATGAACGCGTGGCGGAGTGCTTCGGAATCGATGCAACCCATTGTCTACAGAAAGCGGCGCAACCCTATGGCGCGCGGCGAGCGCGAATGGCGGGTGGAGGAGGAGGCGCTAGTGAGCGTCGGCGCCGATGGCCGCCAGCGGGCCGTGGCGTGGCGCGATGTGATCGGTGTGCGGCTTTGCCATGAGCCGGCGCGCCGGCGGCCCTGGCGCTTTGCGTTCGAAATTCAGCCGAGGGCCGGACGCGCCATCGAGATCGACAACGCCCACCTCGTGGCGCTCGGCGCTTTCGAGGATCGCTCCGCAAGCTACACTTTGTTTGTGCGAGCCGCTCTCGAGCGGATCGCTGCATGCAGCCCCAAGGCGCGCGCGCTGATCGGAGAAACCCCTCGGCGCTATTTCGTATTGTTGTTGGCGTCGCTGCTCGGTCTCTGCGCGGCGGCGGTGGCGATCACGGTGTTTCCAACCCCGCTCGATGATCTGCCATTCGCAACGCCTGCCAAGCTCGCGATTATTTTGGTCCTAGCGGGAGTGTTCTGGCGCTGGGTGATCGGGGCCCTGCCGCGTGGCGTTGCGTTTGACGCTATTCCAGCACGCGCGTTTCCCCCGGATGATCATCCCCATGACTTGAAAGAGGCTGCATGAAATTCTTCGTCGACACCGCCGAGATCGGCGAAATCCGCGAATGCGCGGAATTGGGCCTAGTTGACGGCGTCACCACCAATCCTTCGCTGGTGAAGAAGTCCGGCCGCCCATTCAAGCAATTGCTGGGAGAGATTTGCGCTTTGGTCGATGGCCCGGTCAGCGCCGAGGTTGCAGCCCTCGATGCCGAGACCATGCTCGCGGAAGCGCGGGTGTTGGCTAAGCTCGCGCCAAACATCGTGGTCAAGGCGCCGCTCACCTGGGACGGTCTCAAGACTTGCCGCGCCTTGGCCGCCGAAGGTGTGCGCACCAATGTGACGCTCTGCTTTTCCGCCAACCAGGCGCTGCTGGCGGCCAAGGCGGGCGCTGCCTATATCTCGCCCTTTATCGGCCGGCTCGACGATGTCGGCGCCGATGGCATGGAGCTGATCCGCGAAATCCGCGCCGTCTACGACAATTACGGCTTCGCCACCGAAGTGCTGGCGGCTTCGCTGCGCACGCCCGAGCATGTCAAGCTTTGCGCGCTCGCCGGCGCCGACGTCGC